>NZ_JAGXEX010000010.1:0-38679 GCF_019798045.1 Bulleidia sp. zg-1013 | reverse complement strand
TTACGAATATCATCAGCACTTCCAAGGGCTTCAAAGATATGGGTAGAAACTTTTTTACCGGTTCTTTTAGAATAGGCAAGATAATAAAAGGTCGAGTTTTTAGATTTCGATTTAGTGATAAACATAGGCACACCTCCGCTAATATTATATCAGATATTACATATTATTACAAACGAAAATCCCTGAATTTGACATGAAAACAGCAAAAAAAGCTAGTATTTACTAGCTTTTTAAGAAAATATTAAATTCAAAACTGTCAAATTCCCGGATTAAGCGGAAGATTTGAAGTACGAGATATATATTTTTCAATTCCGAAAAATATGCACTATATTATATCTTATATATCGTGATAAGAATTAAGATAAATATAAAAGAGCTTAAAATGGTATAATATATAAAGGGGTGGAAAAATGTTAATAAAAAAAGCAATAATCAGGGGAATTATCCCATTAATCATAATGACGACACTATCAATAATCATGAAATATCAAGGAATAGATACTTTTCAAGTTAAGGGTACATTTTTAGTTGGGATTATCGCAACTTCGATAGCTGAGGCTTCTGTCATATATGAAATTGGGAAGGGGTAAAATGAGAAAATCAAAAAACTTACAAATGTATATAATTATTTTATCATTAACAGGAATTCTATCATCCATATTATTACCATGGTCAAGATTGTATAGGGGTAGCATCCCACCGGGAAATATTTCGGATACAATATACTACGGATACGAAAAAATAGGATTATTTAGTTTAATTCCACTTGTAATTCTTCTTTGTTTAACTGTATTTTCACTTGTCAAGAAAAATTCTTGTAAATATTTAAAAAAAATAAGTATTTTATTAGATAGTATCACTTTAGGGGTATGTCTATTTGATATACTGAGAATTAAATTAAAATATGGAGGAATGACGGGATTAATCCCTATCATAGAAAAAGGTCCTTTTGTTATAGGTCTTATTTCAATTTTAATTCTCATTGCATTGTTGCGTATTCCTGTTGAAAAATCAAATAATAACAACTAAAAAGCTGTGAGCAATGAGGTGCCCCCTATATCAAGGAATAGATACTTTTCAAGTTAAAGGTATATTTTTAGTTGGGATTATTGTAATTTTGCCGGCTACGGCTTCTGTCATATATGAAATTGAAAACCGGTCTTTACTCAAGCAATCAATTGCTCACTTTGTGAGGAAGAATTATTTAAACCGCACAGGAGAAAATAGGCAGATGAAGCGACTAAAACAGCGGTATGGGAAGTATATAAATTTATCCATGTGAATACGGTTGCACCTTTTGGCACTTTTAGAACGAAAATTAGAAAATGGAAGAAGATAGCATTGAAGCCGCTTGAAGATGAATGGGAAAATAAGGCAAGAGAAATCATGCTAAAGCGATTGAAATGACAGTCATCCTGCCTATTTTTACGAAGGGAAATTTTGAGAGCTTGAATCATGCTGTTTGGCAAAACGGTAGAACCTGTTTGCTGAAGGGAGGAATTATGAACCGGATTGAGAAATATAGGATATTCAGTGCGGGGAAAGCCTTTGGTCACCGTGCAAAAATTGCTTTGGTGTTGCTTGATAGTAGCACAGCCTATGAGGAATTAAAAGAAGAAGCTTCACAAAGTATGGTTGCCGGAAGTTATGATTGTGCTGGCGGTGAACCGGCTGTCATACTTGAAAGAAATGCAATCGAATTGATTGTCGAGATATCCGTAATACGTGGTATTTGCCTGATAATGTAAAGTTTTGGGACAGGCGTTTTGGCAATCTATTTGAGACTAAGTTTTTTTGTTATGATGATGAGGTGGAAACGTGGAGTAAGATACTTTACAAATTCCTTGTAAAACTGCAGTGGATGCCGAAAAGAGAGGATTATATTTCAACCAGAAGCTACAATAATGGTTGGGGATATTTTGCAGAACTTTTAGCAGTTGTGAAACAAAATAATCATCCCGAATTTGATAAGTATTATGAAATTGCAGTTCAAAATGGAATGAATCCGGTGGTATTGGAACGAAAGGTACAAGAACTGTCTGAAATAAAACAGTCCTTTGTCGAACTTTAAATCAATTTGGAATCACATTTGTCGAATGAAACATCGCATCTTTTGAAGGTTGAATCGATAGAAGTAATGTAAAAAAGCGATAAACAATGATGTGACCCCAAAAGTTAGACCAAAATCTAACGATTAGGAGGTCGGTACATATGACTGTCTTTTTCGAAAGATAATTGGATAAAATGGTTAGTTGAAGCTAACTAAGCGCAATGGTATAATTTCTAAGTTAGTTATAACTAACTTAGAAAGGCAAGAATGGAAGTATTTCAACATACTGTCGTAACATCTAGTCACAAGCGTTTTCATCCCTTGAGCATTCTAGCTTTGAATGTTTTTATACCGGTTATAAATTCTGTATTTCCTAGTCAGAAAGGTGTCATTTTTACATTTACCATTGCTTTTTTGGTGCTTCTTTTCTCTGGAAAGATGAGGCGCTTTTGTAAAGGGATTTTCTGGATTTTGATTTTTTTTACTCTGTACTATATCGTAGGAAATTATTTTTATAGTCCAATTGCTATTTCTTTCTTTCGAATGTTGGTTTTATTTTTACCAACTATTTTATTAGCCTCTGTGATTATCTATGATTATAATTCTTCCGAGTTATTATCCGCTTTACAGCAACTAAAGTTACCTAAGATTTTAATCATTGCGATTACCGTTACCTTGCGTTATATTCCAACCTTTGCGGCTGAGTTTCGCTTGATTAAAGATTCCATGCGTTTAAGAGGAGTGGATGTTAGCTTTTATCATCCTATCCGTAGTTTTGAATATTTATTAGTACCACAACTCTTCCGTTGTTTAACACTAAGTAGCCAATTAACTATTGCTGGTCTTAGTAAAGGAATAGCGGCTAAAGAAAAGCGAACCAGTTATTTTGAACAATCTTTTCAACTTCGTGATGTTTCTTTGCTTGCTTTGGTGTTGATTGGCTATGGGGCTATTGTAGGAGGTCTTGTATGAATCACTTATTGGAAGCGAATGAGCTATCCTTTGCTTATCAATCTAATAAAACCTTAGATAGAATCACCTTTAAAGTTCCAAAAGGTCAACTCATCTACTTAACAGGTAAAAGTGGTTCGGGTAAGTCTACCTTGCTAAACATCATCAATGGAATTATTCCGGAAGTGATTGAAGGGGAACTGGAAGGGGAATTGTTTCGCAAAGGAAATAAAGAGGGAAGAATAGAAGATATTGGAAAATGGATTTCTAATATTTTTCAAAATCCTCGAAGTCAATTTTTTACAACCAATAGTACAGCGGAATTAGTCTTTCAAATGGAAAATTATGGTTTTTCAAAAGAAGAAATGAAACGAAGATTAAATAACTTATGCGATGAGTTTCATATCCATTCTTTATTAAATCGGGACATCTTTTCTATCTCATCAGGTGAAAGACAATTACTAGCTTTATTAACAGCTTTGATTATGAAACCTGAGGTTTTAATATTTGATGAACCATCCGCTAATTTGGATTATGGCAATGCGATGCGACTTAAGAAACAAATGCAACAATTGAAAGCAAGTGGAAAAACAATACTGGTCGCTGATCATCGTTATTTCTATTTAAAAGGAGTGGTTGATCAGATTTGGGTCTTAGAAGATAAAAAAATGCGTTGTTTTGATAGTGAAGAAGCTTTCTTAAATTCCAACTATGGAAAACGAAGTGCGAATTTATTTATAGCAGAGTACCCCAAGCGAAAGATTGTTCCAAATCAAGAACTTGCATTGGAATTAAGGAATATTGGCTATAAAACAATTTTAAAAAATATCAGTACAAAGCTTTATAAAAAAGAAATCTGTTTCTTGGTTGGCGTGAATGGGGCTGGTAAGACCACATTAGCGCGTATGATAGCTGGTTTAGTTAAGGCGGATACAGGAAAATTAGAACTAAAAGATAAAGTTTTATATATGATGCAAGATGCTGACTATCAGCTTTTTGCGCCTAGTGTTTATGAAGAACTAAGGATTAGTCAAAAGAAGGATAATCTTAACCAAAAAGCTTTAGAAGCTATGCACTTATTAGAACAAAAAGACCAACATCCACAAACTTTATCCGGTGGTCAGAAACAACGACTTCAAATGGCAATTAGTATGGTATCTAATCAAGGTATCTTCTTATTTGATGAGCCAAGCAGTGGTTTGGATAAAGATTCTTTGGAATTAGTTGCTCATACTTTTCAACAATTAAAAGAGGATAAATCTTTATTTGTGATTAGTCATGATTATGAATTGATACGCTTATGTGCTGAGCGCATCTTATATCTAAAAGAGGGGAAACTTCAAGAAGATTTCTATTTAACGGAAGATAAAATTCCCCAATTAAACAAAATATTTATAGAAATGGAGAAACATTATGAAAAATAATTTGAAAACAAATGACTTTTTATTGATTGCTTTATTAACAGCGGTATACATAATTATCTACTTTGTGGTAATGGCACTTATCACACCTTTAGGAGCAATGGGACATGCGATTAGTCCTGGTATTTGTGCTTTGTTCTCAGGCACTGTTTTATACTTTATGGCACGCAAAGTTGGAAAGTTAGGGCAATTCACGATTCTTACTATTTTAGTTATGGCGTGTTTTTCACTAATGGGCGGTGGTTATTTACCATGGATTATCTCTTCGGTTTTGACTGCTATTCTAGCTGATTTATTGGCCTCTCTTTCAAAGAAGACTTCCGTTTTTCGGCTAGCAATTTCATCTGGTATTATGCACGTTGGTCAAGCATGGGGTGCTATTATTCCGTCTTTATTCTTTGTGGATAAGTATAAGGAAGAATGGATTCGTCGCGGACAAACAGCTTTGGAAATGGAAGCTTATATCAAATACACATCGGGTATGTGGGCCTGGTATTCCAGTATTATTGTTTTTATGCTGGCGTTTGTGGGCATATACCTTGGTTACTTTATTTTAAAGAAACATTTAAAAGGAAATTAATATGCGACTATTAAAAACTTTATTAGAGTATGGTCGTGATAAAAAAGGCTATTACATTGCAGCCATGGTTCTTTCGGGTATTTCGACTATTTTAACTTTTGTGCCATTTTATTACTTCTGGTCTTTATTGAAAGAAATAACAAGTAATGCGAATTTAGATGTTATTCAATCCTTAGCAATTAAGATTTTTGTGACAACATTGTTGTTTGTGTTTACTTATTTTTCCTCTTTAATTTGCAGTCATGTGTTTGCATTCCGTTTAGAAAGCAATCTAAAAAAAGAAGGTTTAAATCAACTTTTAAAGGCATCCTTTAGTTTCTTTGACGTGCATTCTTCAGGACGTACAAGAAAAATCATTGATGATAATACAGCGAACACCCATACCGTTGTGGCACATATTTTACCAGATTTAGTCAATGCAATTTTATTTCCAATTTGTGTCTTAATTTTATCTTTCCGGGCGAATTTCCAAATCGGCTTATTGGTTGTGGCGGCCATTGTTTTTGCTTTGTATTGCTTCAAGTTTATGTTTACAGGTGATGATGCAATGAAAGAATATATGCAATCATTGGAAGCAATCAACTCAGAAACAGTGGAATATGTGCGTGGTATTCAGGTTATTAAAGTATTTGGTTTGGGCATTCAGTCTTTTACTCGTTTGTATAAAGCTATCTTGGATTATTCAGAAAAGATCAATAAACAATGTGAAAATTACAAAGTACCATGGGTTTTATACCAGTCTTGTATGATGAGTTTAGGAGGCTTTGTAATTTTGATTGTATATCCAATGATACAAGCCAATCATTCAATGTCGGATGTGGTTAGTTTAGTGGTGTTCTTCATGTCTTTTTCGGGCTTATTGCATACATCATTTTTGAAAGTCATGATGTTTTCTAAGAACTTTAGTATGGCAAAAGATACGATTGATAAAATGGATAATCTATTTAAAGACATGAAAGAAAACTCTCTATCTAGTGGAACGATAAAAGAAATGAAAGATGTTTCCATTGATTTTAAACAAGTTTCCTTCGGCTATACAAACGATTTGCCAATTCTCAATTATTTTGATTTACATTTAGAAGGAAAGAAGAAGTATGCCTTAGTTGGTCCATCGGGTTCAGGAAAATCAACTATAGCGAAATTGATGTCTGGTTTTTATCCGATTCAAGAAGGTAGAATTGAAATTGGTGGTGTGGATTTAAAGGAATATGATTCTACGATTTTAGAAAAGAATATTGCCTTTGTGTTTCAAAATGCCAAGTTGTTTAAAATGAGTATTTATGACAATGTGAAATTGGGTAATCCAAAAGCTAGTCATGAGCAAGTGATGGATGCTTTGGAAAAAGCAATGTGTTTACCAATTATTGAAAAATTCTCAACAAAGGAAAATACCTTAATCGGCGCTAAAGGGGTTCATTTATCAGGTGGTGAGAAACAAAGAATTGCAATTGCAAGAGCAATCTTAAAGGATGCTCCGATTGTGATTTTAGATGAAGCTAGTGCCGCAAGTGATCCGGAGAATGAATATGAAATTCAACAGGCTTTTTCACAATTAATGAAAGAAAAAACTGTTATTATGATTGCTCATCGTTTGAGCAGTATCCGTAATGTGGATGAAATTTTCTTTATTGAAGATGGACAAGTCATGGAACGTGGCAGTCATGTGGAATTGATGGGTAAAAAAGGTCGTTATTTCTATTTCCAAAAGTTATACCAACAAGCAAATAATTGGAGGATTTCTCATGTTGAATAAATTTTTAAGTCGTTTTGGACTAAGTGAAAAGGGAATTCATGACACTAAAAAAGCGGCTGCTTTAACAAGTGTGAAATTTGTGTTATTTACAACTGTACCAATGTTAGTGTTTGTGTTCTTACAGAATTATATGCAGAACCAATTGCACTCATTATGGTTTTATCTAGCTATTTTGGTTTCTATTATTTTCGTGAAGTATTTTTTATTAAAGTGGGAATATAAGCTGACTTACGATACAACTTATGAAGAAAGCATCGCAATGCGTGTTCAAATAGCCGATCGTTTCCGAAAATTACCTTTGTCCTATTTCTCTAAGCATAATTTATCAGACTTATCACAAACGGTGATGATGGATGTTGGAAACTTAGAAATGTTTATGAGCCATGCTTTACCACAGGGTATCGGTTTTGTCCTGTTTTACACAATTATGACAGTCTTTTTATTGATAGGGAATGTGTATTTAGGTATTGCAGTTTGTTTACCAATCTGGATTGCTTTAGTTTTAATTCTCTTAACAAAAGATATTCAAACGCGAAATGTGAAGAAGTATTATCAACAATTATTAAAGAATTCTAATAGTTTCCAAGATGCCTTTGAAATGCAACAGGAAATTAAGAGTTATTCCATGCAAGAACAGGTGAAACAAGACGTTGCAAGGGCGATTGATGATACAGAAATTCTTCATCGTAAAGCAGATTTTACAATGGCATCCATCTCTGCGTTGATTGGTGTCTTACCTTATTTAGCACCATTCTTCACTGCTATTGTGGGCGCTTATTTATTTCAAAAAGGACAGTTATCCATTTTGTATTTCTTAGGTTATTTGATGGCAGCCGGCAGTTTGTCATCCCAATTCAATAGTATGAAGGAATATTTATTAATGGGTTTATTCTTCTTGGATTCGTTTAAGCGTATTACGGATTTGAATAATGAAAAAATTCAAGAGGGAACAGACATAAGCCTTCATTCCTTTGATATTGAATTTCAAAAGGTTGGTTTTGCTTATGCTGAAAACAAGGTTATTGAAGATTTGAGCTTTTGTGCAAAACAAGGACAAGTAACGGCTTTGGTTGGTCCTTCCGGTTGTGGTAAGACAACGGTACTTCGTTTGTTATCGAGATTGTATGATTATCAAGAAGGTAAGATTTTAATTGGTGGTCACGATATTCAATCAATTTCAACACAAACTTTGTTCCGGAATATCTCCATTGTTTTCCAAGAAGTTGAATTATTTAATACATCCATTTTAGAAAATATTCGTATTGGTCGTAAGGAAGCCGGCGATGAAGAAGTATTAGCAGCTGCTAAAGCCGCCAATGTGGATAAGATTGTTTCCCGACTTCCAGATGGATACCAAACTAAGATTGGTGAAAATGGTTCACGTTTATCGGGTGGAGAAAGACAACGTATTTCAATTGCTAGGGCATTCTTAAAGGATGCACCAATTATCTTATTAGATGAAATATCTGCTTCTTTGGATGTCGAAAACGAAATGGAAATCCAACAAGCTATCAATCAATTGATTCAAAATAAGACGGTTTTAATTGTTACTCATCGTTTGAAATCCATTGAAAAGGTAAATCAAATCCTAGTTCTTAAAGATGGTCAACTGGATCATAGTGGCCAACATGAAGATTTAATGAAAAATTGTGATTTGTATCAAGTGATGGTTAAGAGATCTAGTCTAAGTGATGAGTATCTATACTAAATGAAAAAGAATTAAGAAGAAAATAATCTTCTTAATTCTTTTTAATATTTTAATAGTGGTGTTAACTTAATGACTTCAACATTTGCCTCTTTGATTTTTTCGATTTCTTCATCATCGGCATTAATATCGCTTATCAAATAATTGATATCACTGATATTCCCGGATAGAAAGGAATGTTTATTGCCTACCTTTGTATAATCACATAGGATAAATCGCTCACCAGTTGTTCTTTCAATCATGGTTTCATTGATACTAGCTTCTGCCATAATAGCGGTTGTGATTCCATCTTTGTGACTGATACCACTGCATCCTAGAAAACATTTGTTCGCCCTTACTCGTTTTAGATTGTTCATTGCAAAATCACCGACCATGGATTCTTTTGGAAAACGAAGTTCGCCACCGGTTAAGACAATGGAAAGCAGGGGATCATGCTTTAATTGTACGGCTTTGGCATTATTGGTGATGACAATAACACGTTTGTTAATGATGTATTGAATGGTTAAAAGAGCGGTTGAACTGGTGTTAATAAAAATGGTATCTCCATCATTAACGTATTGAGCGGCGTATTTAGCAATAGCGTGTTTATATTTATCGTTGGTTAGATATTCAGTATTTAGATTTACCATAGTTTGTACAAACTTGACGCCACCATGATGGCGCAAAACCGCTCCTTTATCTTCCCAATACTGCAAGTCTCTACGAATGGTTAGTTCGGAAACACTAAATTCTTTCGCTAAGGTTGATACACTAATTTCACCTAATTTTTGAATGAGCGCCATGATATGATTTCGTCTTTCTTGGACAATAGAATAATTAACTTTCATTAGAAAATCCTCTCTTTATGTTTATTATATGAACGAAAATAAGTTAGTGTCAACAAACTCATCGTAATATCTTTTTAAAAAATGGCATTATATGATAAACATTCATATAATTGGTTAAATGAACATATAATACGATTGTTGTTGTAAT
This sequence comes from Bulleidia sp. zg-1013, assembly GCF_019798045.1. Lineage (NCBI taxonomy): Bacteria > Bacillati > Bacillota > Erysipelotrichia > Erysipelotrichales > Erysipelotrichaceae > Bulleidia > Bulleidia sp. zg-1013. The sequence goes on along the minus strand of NZ_JAGXEX010000010.1, from coordinate 29,244 downwards.
GGCTATTGATTATCATTTAGGTAGGAGGTATGAGTACTATGACGAACGTCAAAGACATTACAAGAGAATCTTGGATTCTGGGCGCATTTCCAGAATGGGGAACTTGGTTGAATGAAGAAATTGATAATGAAGTAGTTCAACCGGGAACCTTTGCAATGTGGTGGCTAGGATGTGTGGGCGTGTGGTTTAAAACAGAAAACGACACAAACATTGCCGTTGACCTTTGGTTTGGCAATGGAAAACGAACCCAAAAGGTTGCTTCTATGGCACCTTATCACCAAATGAGAAATATGATGGGAGTTGAAAAATTACAACCTAATTTAAGAGCGGCACCGATTGTTTATGATCCATTTGCAGTAACGAAATGTGATGCGGTGTTAGCTACGCACTATCATAATGACCACATTGATCCATTCTTTGCGGCAGCGGTCTTAAAAAACTGTAAAGAGGATGTTCCATTCATCGGTCCAAAGGAATGCGTTAAAAAGTGGATTGGCTGGGGTGTTCCGGAAGAACGATGCCAAGTGGTAAAACCTGGTGATGTTATCAAAATCAAAGATACGACCATTCATGTTTTAGATTCCTATGACAGAACTTGCCTTGTGACAACGGAGGTAGGTGAGGATATTGAGGGAATTTGTCCAACAAATATGGATGAAAAAGCTGTGAATTATCTATTTGAAATGCCGGCAGGCAATGTTTATCATACCGGTGATTCGCATTACAGTATTTGTTATGCGGAAATTGGTAAAAAATACGATATTGATATAGCCTTTGGAGCTTATGGTGAAAATCCAGTTGGTTGTCAAGATAAGATGACTTCAGTCGATATGTGTCGCATGGCAGAGGCAACGAATGCTAAGGTCGTTATTCCACTTCATCATGATGTATGGACCAATATGAAAGCTGATCCGGAAGAAATTATGTTGGTTTATAATTTTAAGAAAGATATGCTTAAATACAAATTTCATCCATTTATTTGGGATGTGGGAGGAAAGTATATTTGGCCGCAAGATAAGGACTTATTGAAATACCATTATCGTCGTGGCTTTGAAGACTGTTTCTCGAAGAAGAGAAATGTGCCATTCAAGAGTATACTGTAAAGCTTATGTTACTAGAACAAATTTATAACAATCATTTAACCTCTTATCATGAAAAATTTGATGACTGGAAAGAGGCGTTAGATGCTTGTGGAAAAACATTAATTGAACAGGGCTATATCGATCATCGTTATGTAGAAGCCATTATTAAGTGCGTAGAAGAATTTGGCCCTTATATTGTTTTGATAAAAGATGTGGCTATGCCTCATTCAACTGTGCAAGCCGAAGGAGTTTATAAAACAGCAATTGGATTTATGAAAGTTCATGAACCCGTTGTGTTTGATGAAAATGATGATGAAAAACAAGCAAGACTATTTTTCACTTTGGCGGCAACGAATAATGAGGAACATTTAAATAATATGATGCAGTTATCAGAATTGCTTCAAAATGAACAGTTAGTAGCTGATTTATTAACAGTTAATGATGACTGTGATTTATTAAAAATAATAGAAAAATATAAATAATTGAAAGAGGACGAAGATGAATTTTCTGTATAATATTTGGGTTTGGTTTGCAACCAATATCCTAACCCAGCCTGCCTACTTCATAGGTCTTATGGTATTTATTGGTTATGTTTTGTTGAAAAAGCCATTGTATGAATCGTTTGCGGGATTTATTAAAGCAACGGTTGGCTTCTTAATCCTAAGTGTTGGTTCAGGGGGATTAGTTAGTAATTTTAGACCAATTCTAGTTGGTTTAAAGGATCGTTTTAATCTTCATGCGATGGTTATTGATCCCTATTTTGGTCAAAATGCGGTTCAGTCAGCGATGAAACAAGCGGGTAAGAGCTTTTCACAAGTTATGTTCTTATTGTTGATAGCGTTTATTTTTAACCTCATTCTTGTTAAGTTTAATCGCTTTACCAAGCTTCGTGCGGTTTTTACGACGGGTCATGTGCAAATGCAACAAGCAGCGACGGCTTTCTGGTTAATTCTATTCTGCTTCCCAAGTCTGGGTGATACACCAATGTTAATAGTGATGTCATTAATCCTTGGTTTGTATTGGGCGGTTGGTTCTAATTTAACGGTTGAAATTTCGCAGGACTTAACTGAGGGAGGTGGCTTCTGTGTGGCTCACCAACAAATGTTTGGAATTGCCTTCTTCTCTTATTTATCTGCCAAGTTCTTTGGCAAGAAAGAAAACTCCAAGCGTATTGAAGATATTCGTTTGCCGGGATTTATGTCCATCTTTAATGAAAATATGGTTTCAACATCCATTTTAATGATGATTTTCTTTGGAACTATTATGGCCATTTTAGGTAAACAATATTTTGTGGACGCAAAGGTTATTACCGCCAGCAAAGATTTCTTCATGTACATAGTGGATACTTCCTTGAAATTTGCGGTTTATCTTGCGATTTTACAACTGGGTGTTCGTACTTTCGTTACTGAACTGACAAATTCTTTCCAAGGTATCTCCAACACATTCTTGCCAGGGGCTGTGCCGGGCATTGATTGTGCAGCAACTTATGGATTTGGTAGTGCCAATGCGGTTACGATTGGTTTCTTATTTGGGGCTTTAGGACAATTCCTAGCCATTATTGTATTGATTTTATTGAAGTCACCAACCATTGTGATTGCAGGATTCGTACCGGTATTCTTTGATAATGCGACGATTGCTGTGTATGCCAATAATAAAGGTGGTGTGAAAGCGGCTATGTTGTTCCCATTTATTTCTGGTTTATGTCAAGTGTTTGGCAGTGCCTTTATCGCTAGTTGGGTTGGTTTGGCGGCTCATGGTGGTTATCTTGGTATGTGGGACTGGGCGGTTGTATGGCCTATGTTTACAACAGTTATGAAGTTTGCAGGTTTTATTGGAATTGCTGTAATTCTAATCGTTTTAATCGCTATTCCACAATTACAATATCGTCATCATCCAGACACTTATTTCTTATGTGTGGAAGATTATGATGCTTATAAAGAAAAAATAAAAATGAAAAAGAGTAAGGAGTAAGTTATGTTAAGAATTTTAGTAGCGTGTGCGAATGGTGCTGGAACTTCATTGATGATGAAGATGCGTGTTGAAAAAGCTTGTAAGGATTTGGGTGTTGAAATTTCCAACATTCATCATTGTTCTCTTTCGGAAGGAAAAAGTGCCGCTAGTCAGTACGATGTCGTTTTCTGTCCCTTAACATTTGTGGATATGTTTGCGGATGCTAAGAAAAAAGGTGTCAAGATATGTGGAATGAAGAATGTTCTTTCTGATAAAGAGGCGCAAGCATTATTAAAAGAAACGGGATTGGTATAAGGCTACTTTTATGTAGCCTTTTTAGAAGGAGACATTTATGAAAATTGAAAAAATACATTTAGATGACATCACCAGATGCTATTGCGCTAGTCATATGAAAATTGATGACAAGTTCTATGCTTTTTTAGGAAGTGAAAATCCAAAGAGTCCTTGTTATTCCTATACAGGAGATAACTTTGAAGTTCGGGAAACAGTTTGGGATAATCGGGGTGGTTGTATGTCCATTATTCCTTTTCCAACAAGAAAAGGGGAATTTCTGGCTGTCAATGAATTTTATTTGAAAGTTACTCCTTCCAAAGCGAAGATTGTTTGGGGTAAAAAGCTAGAAGATGGTTGGGCAATTAGAGATTTATTCGCATTACCTTATGTGCATCGTTTTGATATTTATCATGTGCACGGAATGGATTATTTAATCCTAGCGACCATTGCTAAAAATAAACAAAACAAAGAAGACTGGAGTTTACCAGGTCAAATTTATGTTGCCCAATTACCTGAAAATCTTGAAGATGAAATTCACTTGGAATTATTAGTGGATGGCTTATTTAGAAACCATGGTTATTGTCGGGGAACTTATGAAGGATTACCATGTGGTTATTTTGGTAGTGATCAAGGCTTAATCCGTGTATCTCCATCTTCAAATGAAGTGGGAAAATGGAATATTGAAAAGATACTAGACGGTCAAATTGGTGAGGTGGCTTTATCCGATATCAATCATGATGGTGTGGAAGAATTGATGACCATTGAACCATTCCATGGCAATCGTATTAAAGTCTATAAATTAGTGAATGGTAAGTATGTGGAAGATTATGTGTATCCAAATACCATTGATTTTGCTCACACATTGGTTGGTAAATCAATCCGCGGTGTGAATAGTTTTATCGCCGGTGTTCGAAGGGTGGATGCAGAGTTATTCATTTTGCAATACATGAATGGGGAATATGTGCTTACTTATGTGGATAAAGGAAAAGGTCCAGCCAATATTGATGTGGTGAATTTCCAAGACTATGATTTGATTATTTCTGCCAATCATACAGCCAATGAGGCGGCTATTTATAAGGTGAGTGATTAATTATGTTAGAAGAATTGAAGAAAAAAGTACTTCGTGCCAATCTTGATTTGCCTAAATATGATTTAGTGACGTTTACTTGGGGCAATGTTTCAGAAATAGATCGTAAAAAAGGATTGATTGTGATTAAACCAAGTGGGGTTGAATATGAAAATATGAAAGCCGATGATATGGTGGTTGTGGATATGAATGGTAAGATTGTCGAGGGTAATTTAAAACCATCTAGTGATTTAGCAACCCACTTAGAAATCTATCGTCATTTTAAAGAGATTGGCGGTGTTGTTCATACGCATTCTCGAAATGCGGCTTCCTTTGCTCAAGCAGGTAAGGATGTGATAGCTTTAGGAACAACCCATGGAGATTATTTTTATGGCAATATTCCTTGTACAAGAAAGATGTATGTGGATGAGATTAAAAAAGACTATGAACTTAATACGGGGAAAGTCATTGTGGAAACCTTTAACGAAAGAAAGCTTAATCCTATTCAAATGCCTGCCGTTTTGGTGAATAGTCATGGACCGTTTATCTGGGGTAAAGATGCGAAAGAGGCTGTGCATAATGCGGTTGTCTTAGAGGAACTTTGTACCATGGCAATAAAAACACTTGTGATTAACCCTCATGTTGCTACGATGCAACAGGAATTATTGGATAAACATTTCTTAAGAAAACATGGACCGGGAGCTTATTATGGGCAAAAATAAAAAGTATTTATTAGGGATGTATGAAAAATCCATGCCTAATCGTTTGTCCATCAAGGAAAAGCTTTTGTTTGTTAAAGAAGCGGGTTTTGATCATTTGGAAATTAGTATGGATGAAAGTGATGAAAAATTAGCTAGATTGGATTTTAGTGATGAGAAAATTCATGAGATAAACCAAGCTATTCTTGAGACAAATATTCCTATAAGAACGATGTGTTTAAGTGGACATCGGAAATACCCTTTGGGCTCTTTAAATGAAGAAACGAGGCAAAGAAGTCTTGATATTATGCAAAAAGCGATCTCTTTTGCTACTAAAGCAGGCATTCGCATGATTCAACTAGCTGGTTATGATGTCTATTATGAACAAGGTAATGAACACACTAGAAATCAATTCGTTAAGAATTTAAGCCTAGCTTGTGATATGGCCGCAAAAGAAGGGATTCTCATGGGATTTGAAACCATGGAAACACCATTTATGGATACGGTGGAAAAAGCGATGGAATATGTGAACAGAATAAATAGCCCTTACTTACAAGTATTTCCTGATATTGGTAATTTAACCAATGCAGCGAAAATCTATGGACACGAGGTTGGGGATGATTTAAAAAAGGGGATAGGTCATCTTATTGCCGCTCATTTAAAGGAAACCCTACCCGGTCACTATCGCGAAGTTCCTTTTGGAACAGGCCATACAGAATACGTAAAGGATTTGCAGGTATTAAAAGAATTGGGTGTGCATCTTTTCACAGCTGAGTTTTGGTACACCGGTCAAGATAATTGGCAAGAGATTTGTAAAAATGCGTCCTTGTTTCTACGGAAACAGTTAGATGAGGTATTTTAAAAGGATTAACCATGCGTTAATCCTTTTTCAAGGTATATAAGACCATTTCAGCCGGACTTAGAAAGCGAATATCTTTTTTGATGGTACCAACTCCATTGGTCACATCGACATCAAACTTACCTTTGATAGAAGACTTACCACGGAAGATTTCTTTCGCCATTATTGGTCTGCTTAATGAGCCAAATAAATAATAAATCTGTCCACCTAAACTATGTCCGGCTAAATAATAATCCGTTAAATCAGGGGGAACTTGTTTCGCAGAATCCGGGGTGTGAGAGAAGGCTAAGACATAATGCGTCGGCATTAAATTCTCATACGCTTTCTTGGCGTCGATAGAACTAGTGATACCATTCGCTAAGCCAACTAACGCAATGCTATCCATTTCACCCTTATGCAATAAAACGGATTGATTTTTAAGAATTTCAAAATTACTTTGAGTTAAAACACTTTGAACCGCTTGTAAGTGCTGTTTATCCATCTCATCTTGATCACCTAAGACCGCAAACTTACCATATTTCGCTTGAATGGAAGAAAGTTCGCTTTGAATTTGTTTATTTGACTCAATATCAATTTTCGCAATTGTACTATACACATCACCACCAAATAAAACAACATCCGCTTGTAAAGAATTGATTTGTTTGACCAAGGAGTGTAGACGCTTTTGGTTCATAAATTCACCATATTGAAGATCACTAAAGTACAAAATACGAAGATTATGTAAGGATTTAGGAATTTGTTTGGAAGATAAAATTTCTTTTCGTATCTTAAAACGGCTTGGACTAATCCAGAAAGAATGAACCACCGTAAGTAAAATAACGAACAAAACTCCCAAAATACTGAAAAGCCATTTACGATATTTATTCATGTGTTCATACTAACACAATTGTGATAAAACCTGTAGTAGTGCTACACTTAAACTATGAACATACAAAGGAAAACATTACTGATACCAGATAACTTAATTCATTCTGAGAAAGATCGTCATTTTTTAGAAAAGTTGTACAAAGAAAAGATTGATTTTCTCCTTCTTAGTCAACAAAAATCCTATTCAGATTGGCAAAAAAAATTAGTTTTTTTAAAGGAAAAGCAATTCTATTCCACAAGCCGGGCAGCTTTGCAATATATCTGCACAAAGAAGAAAAATCCGAAAGTAGCTTATCTAGGTTCTAATCGAATTAAACAAGAAATTGTCAATTATGGTGTTGAGCTTGATTTTTCAAGACCGGACTATGTTTTAATTGGTCGAAAGTCTGTCATTGATGAGCAAGAAATTGCCATGGTTATTTCACAAGTGGAATTTGGCGCAAAGTTGATTTGTTTGGATTCTCGTAAAACACAAAGTGTCGATGGACAAGTGAGCTTTGGGGCGAGTAGTTTAGCATGGATGATTGCCTATGCTTGTAATCAGAAGCTATATGCCTTTGGTTTGCATTCCAAAGCTTTCCAAAGGTGTGCTTTATCTTTTTTAAAAAAGTCTCATGAAGACGTGCTCCGTCTGTGTCGGTCGATGAAAGAAGAGGTTCCCGTTTGTTCGCAGATGGATATCACTAGTATTTTAGTCAGTGAAGGACAAGAAATTGATCTAACGCATAATGATGGAAATTGTCCGGATTATCTAATTGATACCCTTGATGGAATCTTTAAATAAAGTGTATAATACAGACATCTATCGTGTTGAAGAAGAGTAGTAAATGAGGATGGAAGCCTAGAGAACTAAGGGTTGGTGGAACTTAGTGTTTCAAAATCATTGAACTTACTTTGGAGCGAACCGTAACTCTTGCGCTAAAAGAGAAATAAGGGCATAGAGCAATCTATGAACTAAGGTGGTAACGCGTGAAATACGTCCTTAGAGATAAGGGCTTTTTTATTTGTTAAGGAGGAAAACATGCCATACAATCACAAAGAAATAGAAGCCAAATGGCAAACTTATTGGGCAGAAAATGAAACTTTTAAAACCGATGCTTATGATTTTTCTAAACCAAAATACTATGCGTTAGATATGTTCCCCTACCCAAGCGGGCAGGGTCTACACGCCGGTCATCCAGAAGGATATACGGCAACCGATATTCTTTGTCGTAAGCGTCGTATGCAAGGCTATAATGTATTGCATCCAATGGGCTATGATGCTTTTGGTTTACCGGCTGAACAATACGCTATTCAAACAGGAAATAATCCCGCTACCTTCACCGAAAAAAATATTGCAACTTTTCGGAAACAATTAAAAGCCTTTGGCTTCTCTTATGATTGGAATCGTGAAATTAGCACGGCTGATCCAAAGTTCTATCATTGGACACAATGGATTTTTAAACAACTTTTTGAAGAAGGCTTAGCTAAATGTGTGGATATGCCAGTCAATTGGTGTGAAGAATTAGGAACTGTTTTATCCAACGATGAAATCATTGATGGTAAGAGTGAGCGTGGCGGTTATCCAGTGGTTCGTAAGAATATGAAACAATGGATTATTGATATACCGGCTTATGCGGAAAAACTATTGGCCGGCTTGAATGATTTGGACTGGCCGGAATCGACCAAAGAAATGCAACGAAATTGGATTGGTAAATCCGTTGGTGTTCAAGTAGAGTTCCAAGTGCAAGATAGTCATCATCATTTCGTTGTCTTTACAACTCGTTGTGATACTTTATTTGGGGCTAGTTATTGTGTGTTATCGCCAGAGCATGAATTGGTCCATCAAATTACAACTCCCGAACAAAAAGAAATTGTGGAAGCCTACCGAAAAGCAGCTTCTTTAAAATCGGATTTAGAAAGAAGCGAATTAAACAAAGAAAAGACCGGTGTATTTACAGGGGCTTATGCAATTAATCCGGTCAATCAGAAAGCCCTTCCTATTTGGATTTCCGACTATGTTCTAACAAGTTATGGAACTAGTGCCATTATGGCAGTTCCTGCTCATGATGCAAGAGATTATGCGTTTGCGAAGAAGTTTGGCTTAGAAATTTTACCCGTATTAGAAGGCGGAAATATTAGCGAAGAGGCTTGGGAAGAAGACGGTTTACACATCAATTCTGATTGGCTTAATGGCTTAAATAAAGAAGAAGCAATTAAAAAAATGCTAGCTTGGCTAGAAGAAAAAGGGATTGGATCTAAGAAAGTTAATTATCGTATTCGAGAATGGATTTTTGCTCGCCAACGGTATTGGGGAGAACCCATTCCAATCGTTCATTTAGAAGATGATCGTTTTGTGTCATTAAGTGATCAGCAATTACCACTATTATTACCAGTCCTAAATGACTACAAAGCAGGAAAGGATGGCTTAGCTCCACTTGCGAAAGCGAAGGATTGGGTGAATGTTGAAATGGATGGAATAAAAGGGCAACGAGAGACCTCTACAATGCCGGGCTCAGCTGGAAGTAGTTGGTATTATCTTCGTTACATTGATCCGAATAACGATAGTTGTTTAGGTGCCCCTGAACTATTGAAACATTGGATGCCTGTGGATTTATACGTAGGTGGACCGGAGCATGCGGTGGGTCATCTTCTTTATGCTCGTATGTGGAATCGTTTCTTATACGATAAAGGCATTGTTCCAAGCAAAGAACCATTCCAAAAGCTAGTCCATCAAGGCATGATTTTAGGTACCAATGGCATTAAAATGGGGAAACGTTATCCAAAGTTCATTGTGGATCCGAATATCTTGATTGAAGAATATGGTGCGGATACTGTTCGTGTTTATGAAATGTTTATGGGACCATTGGAAGCTTCAAAACCATGGAGTGAACAAGGGGTGGAAGGCTCATTTAAGTGGTTAAATCGTGTGTATCGTTTGGTGGTTGAAAGCAATAAACTAACAAAAGAAAACGATGGTTCTTTGGATATGATTTATCATGCAACGGTTAAAAAAGTATCCGAAGATGTGGAAAACTTGTGCTTCAATACGGCTATCTCACAAATGATGATTTTCATCAATGAGTGTTACAAGGTGGATAAAGTTTATCAACCTTATATAGAAAATTTCATCAAGATGTTTTCTTGTTTTGCGCCTCATTTGGGTGAAGAACTTTGGACAATTCTTACTTCCAAGAAAGGAATCAGCTTTGAAAAATGGCCAAGTTATGATGAAACAAAGTTGGTTCAAAATACAGTTACTGTTGTGGTTCAAGTTAATGGTAAACTAAGAGCTAAGTTTGAAACTGAAAAAGATTCAGACATACAAGTACTTCAAGATAAAGCAATTGAATTAGTACCAAATTACACCACCGGTAAACAAATTGTGAAAGTAATTGTCGTTCCTAATAAATTAGTGAATATTGTGGTGAAGTAATTTTAAGACAGTGAAAACTGTCTTTTTTTTTGGTAGAATAAGCACATGGAAGAATTTTCAGTCACAATTGATCAATTTGATGGACCATTGGATTTGATGTTGCATTTAATCCATGAAAAACAATTGGATTTAATGAACTTAGATTTAAATGAATTGGCGAGTCAGTATATGGCTTATATCCACTCCATGCAACGATTTCATCTTGAAATTGCCGGTGAATACTTGGCTCAATTGGCTTCTCTGATTGAATATAAATCAAAGCAACTGCTACCAAATCCAAAGGATGAATTAGAAGATAATTATGAACAAGACACTAGAGAGACTTTGGTAAAACGTTTATTAGAGTACCAACAATTCAAAGAAATACGAGAAGAATTAGAAATATATTACGAACAAAGACAACTAAAATACGCTCGTCCAATGATGGATTACCCATTAAATGAAGTGGATACATGCGAGGGATTTCAAGGTAATCCCTATGATTTATTAAAAGCCATGTCACGTTTATGGAGACGGAAACAATTGGAAAGAATAAGCCCGGTTCGTTATACCGTTAAAGAAATATCGATGGAAGATCGGGTGTTGGAATTAAGAGCTCGGTTTTTAGAATTACCAGATACCTTCGGTTTTGATTGCTTATTAGAAGATTGTGAAACCAAGCAAGAATTGATCGTTACTTTTTTAGCTATCTTAGATTTAGCTCGCCAACAAAAGTGTTTTATTCAAATCGATGAAAAAGATACCATCTGGGTACAGAAGGGAAATCATTAAAATGGAAAATCAAGCTCGCTTATTAAGTTTAGTCGAAGGACTTCTTTTCGCGGTTGGTGAAGAGGGAATTCGTGATGAACAATTAAAAGATATTTTATCTTTAAATGAGGAACAGCTTCATACTTGCATTGAGGAACTAAATCAAAGATATGAACAAGAGTCTTCAGGCATTGAATTAAGCCATTATGGTGGTCGCTATCGTTTGTTGTCAAAGGGGACGATTGAACCTTATTTAAAGACATTATTTCAAGAAGAAGCCGGTTCAAAACTATCTGTAGCAGCTATGGAAACCTTGGCTATCATTGCCTATAAACAACCTATTACACGGGTGGAAATTGAAGAAATTCGTGGGGTTGGTGCGGATGTGATGTTAAGAAAGCTACAGGCTCGTGGTTTAATTGAAGAAGTTGGTCGCTCACAAGCGGCAGGCAGACCAATTCTCTATGGTGTTAGTGAGGCTTTTTTAGATGCTTTTCAATTAGAAAGCTTACAAGAATTGCCGGATTTACCAGACTATCAAACAAAAGAGGAGGATGAACTCTTTGGAGAAAGCCATGAAATCTAAATTCTTTTTATGCCTTCTTTTAATGTTGTCTTTGGCTGCTTGTTCCATAAAAAATGGAGCTTCAATTTCCTCTTGTGAACAACTGGCAAGCCATTTATTAAAAGATCTTGATCAAAAAGATCAGTTAGAAAGAGTGAAAGATCGCGTCGTGAAAGGTTTATTCTTTCAAAATGAACAGCCTTATGAAGAAGCAGTGATTTATCGTTCTCGTAAAGAAGGTACAGCGGAAATGATTGCCGTTATTCGTACGAAAAAAAAGGATAAAGTCAAAGTTAATTTAAAAGACTATTTGGTGGAATTAAAGCGAAAAATGGTGAACCAATACCCCAATGAAGTCTTTAAAGTGAGTAATGCGGTATTATCAGAAGCAGATGAATACGTGGTCTTAGTCATTCATGATAACATTGAACTCGCCAGTCAAAAAGTGAATGGTTATTTAAGTCAGTTACGTAAGGAGAAAAAATGAGTGAAGTAAATAATAAAGGGAAAACACCGGAGGATTATGGATTTCGTAAGCATGCGAAAGAGGATTTTAGTATCCATCTTCATGAACAAGCTAAGGTTAAAAAAGTCATTGGTGTTTTCAGTGGAAAAGGTGGTGTTGGTAAATCATTCGTAACAGCAATGATTGCTTCCGGTATGCAGAAAAGAGGGCATCGTTGTGCTGTTTTAGATGGTGATATTACAGGACCTAGCCAAGGTAGAACCTTTGGTATCACTAGTAAAGCCCAAGGTCAAAAGGGCATGATGTTTCCGGCGGTAACGAAAACAGGTGTTCAGGTGATGAGCACGAATATGTTACTGGATATGGATGTGCAACCGGTCATTTGGCGTGGACCGGTGGTGGCTAATGTTTTAAAACAATTTTATTCAGAAGTACTTTGGGAGGATGTGGACTATATGTTTGTGGATATGCCTCCAGGAACATCCGATGTTCCTTTAACCTTGTTTCAATCGGTTCATTTGGATGGCATTATTATCATTTCCAGCCCGCAAGATTTGGTGTCTATGGTGGTTGAAAAAGCCATCAATATGGCTCGCATGATGAATGTGAAAGTACTAGGTATTGTTGAAAATATGTCCTATGTACCATGTCCGAACTGCAATGAAAAAATCTATATCTTTGGAAAATCCCATGTAAAAGAAACATCAATGAAGTATCACTTACCACTTTTAGCACAAATTCCAATGTATGCTTCTATACCAGAAGCTTGTGATCAAGGGAAAGTGGAAGATTTAGAGATTGAAGAATTATCGCCATTATTAGATTTTATAGAAAGTTTTTAAGGCTTTCTTTTTAATATACTTGAAATAATGGTAAGCTTTAAGATGAAGAATAGGAAAGGAATAAAAACATGGCAACGATTTTAATTGTGGATGATGAAGAAAAGATTCGTTTTCTAATTGATACCTATTCCAAGCATGAGGGTTATTTAACTGTTTTGGCCAGCAATGGCTTAGAGGCTTTGGATCAATTAAAAAATCATTCTATCGATTTAGTGGTAATGGATGTGATGATGCCGGAATTGGATGGTTTTTCAGCCTTGGAACAAATGAAAGCTATCCAACCAAACTTACCGGTTATTTTACTAACGGCTTTAGGACAAGAATACGATAAAGTCCGTGGTTTTGAATTAGGGGTAGATGATTATGTTGAAAAACCATTTAGTCCTAGGATTTTATTACTAAGAATGAAGGCTATTTTACAAAGGGTATATGGAAAGCAATTGGATAGTTATGAAAACGATGGTTTAAAAATTGACTATCAGGCCCATAAAGTGCTTTTAAACAATCAAGTTCTTTCTTTGTCTCCTAAAGAATATGATTTATTGGTGTATTTAATCAAAAATAAAGGCATTGCTTTAAATCGTGAACAATTGTTACGCCAAGTTTGGGGTATAGATTTTTTTGGTGATGATCGTACTTTAGACACGCATATGAAATTACTACGAAAAAATCTAAATGGTTTTGCAAAACACATTGTGACAATTCGTGGTGTTGGTTACCGCTATGATGAAGAAGAATAATAGTTTAAATGCTTTAATTCTTAAAATTATGTTGTTCTTTATTGGCTCTTTATTATTGATTTTGGTATTATTTCAATTTATCTTATTAAAACCAATGTATGAAGGCTATCGCTTAAATTTATTGGCTAATCAATCAAAAATGGTAGCGAATGCTTATTTATCAGGAAATTTAGAGAAGACCATTCAAGACCTAGGTAAACAAGGAGGAACTTGTATTCGTGTCGTTAGTGCAACTAGTGATCAAATGTATGGTTCAAAGGCTTGTTTATTATCTGATTTGAGCAATTCGGAAACCATGGCTTTACAAAAGAATGCTTTATTGAATCATGGTCATTATGCGTACCATCACCTTTTTCAAATCAGTGGTTCTTCACAAACATTCCAAGGGGTAATTGACGTTCGCGTCTTAGTAGATGGAAAGGATGTTGTCATGGCAATGGTTTATGATGTTATCACACCAATTTCAGCAACAAGGCAAACTTTAATTACACAAATTTGGATTATTGGCTTTTTCTTATTCTTAATGATTTTAGCCATTACTATTTTAATTCGACAAAGAGTGGCGAAGCCATTGATTGAAATGAACCAAGCGGCGAAAGAATTAGGCAAAGGTGTTTATCCTAGTGAAAAAGTAAAACCAAATTATCGAGAGGTACAAGAATTAAATCAAACACTCAGTCAAGCGGCTTTGGATATTCAAAAAGCGGATCGGGCTAAGAGAGATTTATTGGCGAATGTTTCTCATGATTTAAAGACGCCTTTGACGATGATTTCGGGCTATGGAGAATTGATGCAGGATATCCCCACAGAAAAAACCGCTGAAAATCTTCAAATTATTATTGACGAAGCCAATCATTTGAATTTATTTGTGAATGACTTACTGGATTTATCCCGCTTAAACGATCAACAAGTTTTAGTGCAAGCGGAAAAGCGTGATTTAATTCAAGAATTAAAACCCTTGGTGCATCAATACGAAGTTTATGCTAAAAAAGAGAATCGCCGTTTTGAAACCTCTTTGTTAGAACACTATGAATATGAAACAGATTACAAGCTTTTAATACAAGTGATACAGAATTTCTTATCCAATGCTTTTCATTATACTGAAAGTGGTGATGCAATTTATTTGGAGCTAATCGAAAAAGACCGGGGCTATCGTTTACAAGTTCGTGATAGTGGAATTGGAATTGAAGAAAAGGATTTAAAAAATATCTTTGATCGTTATTACAAGATTAAACAAGAGCACCGTCGTTCTGCGTATGGGTCAGGAATTGGATTATCGATTGCGAAACAAAATTTGGATTTATTAAAGCTACGCTATGGTGTTATTTCTAAAATAGGAGAAGGAAGTACTTTTTGGATTGATTTATAGAATTTCTTAGTGAAATTTTTGTATAATAGAAGTAGTAAAAAAATTATGGAGGTTTTTTAAATGAATGCGCAAGAAAGATACCAGCTATGGTTAGAAAATGTTTCCGAAAGCGATGAACTTTATGGAGATTTAATGTCTATTAAGGGAAATGATGCTGAAATTGAGGAACGTTTCTATCAAGAACTTAGCTTTGGAACAGCTGGTCTTAGAGGTAAACTAGGGGCTGGAACCAATCGAATGAATCACTTTATGGTAGCGAAAGCAACACAGGGAATTGCTCAATACATCCTTGAAGTTGCCCCGGACCAAAAGGACAAGGGGGTCGTCATTGCTCATGATCCTCGCCATAAGAGTGATGAATTCTCAAAATTAACCGCTGCTATTTTGGCGGCTAATGGTATTAAAGCCTACGTTTTTGATGATTTAAGACCAACACCGCAATTAGCTTATTCGGTTCGTCATTTGGGTTGTGTTGCCGGTATTAACATCACTGCTTCTCATAATCCAAAAGAATACAATGGTTATAAAGCGTATTGGACGGATGGTTGTCAAGTTTCTTCAACAGTAGCGGATGGTATGCTAGCAAAGATTCAGGCGGTAGATATTTTTAAAGATATTCCAGTTTATGATTTTGAAAAATCAATACAAGAAGGACTTATTACAATCTTAGATAAGAAGATTGATCGTGATTATTTGGATTTGGTGGAATCCTTAGCTATTCATAAAGGAGATGATTTGGATTTATCAATTCCTTTAGTTTACACACCATTAAACGGGGCAGGTTCTATTCCTTTCCAAACGATGATGAAAGATCGTGGTTTTACAAATTGGGCAATTGTTCCTGAACAAAAAGATCCTGATCCTGATTTTACAACCGTGGGTTATCCAAACCCAGAGGCACCGGCCGCCTTTAAGATGGCGGAAGACTTAGGTCGTACTATGAATGCGGAATTATTGATGGCGACGGATCCGGATGGTGATCGTTTTGCGATTGAAATTCGTGATAGTGAAGGAAACTATGTGCCTTTAAATGGTAATCAAACAGGCTACATTTTGGTTAACTATATTTTAGAAGGACATAAGGACGCTGGTACACTTCCGGAAAAAGGAGCAATGGTAAAATCTATTGTTACTTCGACCATGTCAACGGAAATGGCGAAGGCCTATGGGGTGGAAATGTTTGAAACTTTAACCGGATTTAAGAATATTTCCGGTAAGGTGCCTTACCTGCATGAACATGGTTATACATATTTATTTGGTTATGAAGAATCAGTTGGTTATGCTGCTAGTGAACAAATTCGTGATAAAGATGGAATTTCGGCTGGTATGTTAGTTGCGGAGGCGGCGGCTTATTATCGCAAACAAGGGAAAACACTTTGGGATGTGTTACAAGGTCTTTATGAAACTTATGGCTTTTATGCTGAAGATGAACCAAATATTATCCTAGACGGAAAAGCAGGGGCGGAAAGAATTCAAAGAATGATGGTTTGGATTCGTAGCAATCAACCAAAACAAGTGGCCGGTTTTGATGTGGAAAAGGTGATTGATTACATAGATGGTTATGAAGATATTCCTGCTCAAAATATGTTGCGATTCTATTTGAAGAATGATTCTTGGTTTGCAATTCGTCCAAGTGGAACAGAACCTAAGATTAAGTTCTACTTCTACACAAAACAAGATTCTCGTCAAAAAGCCTTGGAAGTAAATCAGGCTATCAAAGAAGCTATTTTAGAACAAATTCAAGCGGTGCAATAATTCTTTAAGAAGTGAGCTCTTGGTTTCACTTCTTTTTTACTGCATTTTGTCATTTTGAAAAAAATATGATTAAATGGGTACTGTATAGTTAGGGAGGGTTTAAACTCATGCTAAAAATCACAAATCTACATAAGAGCTATGGTAACAAAGAAGTTCTTCATGGTATTTCACTCGAGGTAGAAGATGGGCATATTTTTGGTTTCATTGGTCACAATGGATCCGGTAAAAGTACGACCATTCGTTCGGTGGTTGGTATTTTAAAGTACCAGTCCGGTTTGATTGAAATTGATGGTTTGGATATTCAAAAATATCCACTCGAAGTTAAACAAAGAACGGCTTTCTTGCCGGATAATCCGGATTTATATGATAATCTATCCGCTTATCAATATCTCAATTTTATTGGGGATATGGTTGGCTTAGAACCATCTCTTCGTTTACAAAGAATTGAAACTTTAGCGAAGGAATTGGAAATTGCGGATGTCTTAGGGGATAAAATTAAATCTTTATCCCATGGTATGAAACAAAAAGTCGCTATTATTTCTGCTTTTATGCGTGAACCTAAGTTATTAGTGCTTGATGAGCCATTCGTTGGTTTGGATCCAAAAGCTACCTTTATTCTTAAAAATAAGATGAAAGAATTAACTGCTAAAGGTTCTTCTATTTTCTTCTCCTCTCATGTTTTAGAGACAGTTCAAAACCTGTGTGATGATATTGCTATCTTATCAGGTGGTCAAATTGTTAAGATGGGAACAACGAAGGAATTATTGGAATCGGGTGAATCTTTAGAAGATTTATTCTTATCTTTGGAGCATGCTCATGAGTAAATTCTTTAAATTGATGAAGGTTCAAATGTTGAATTATTGGTTACAAGGAAATGCAAAGACTATTCGTTCACAATTATTAAAAACCATAGGAGCGAGTGTAATTGCTTTAGCGATTGTCTCCTTTTATGTGGCAATGTTCTTTAAAAATGCGTCCGCATCTACCTATCCGATTTTATTTTTTGTGGTTGCTACAATTGTTATTTTTATGTCTTTTATTTCAACATCATCGATAGCACAATCAACATTCTTTGAATTTAAGGATTATGATATGTTGGCTAGTTTGCCGGTGGAAAAGAAGTGGATTTCTTTATCGAAGTTCTTGGCAGCCATGTTGAATCAATGGGCATTCGCATTGTTGTTATTAATTCCTATTTATTGTATTTATGCTATCAATTCTTCACCAACACTTGTCTTTAGCCTTTATTACTTTATTGGAATGTTACTGTTACCGGCTATTCCGGTATCTATCGGTGTTTTAAATGCTTTGTTTTTTCGTTGGATTACCGCTGGAACAAGGTATGAAAACTTATTAAAGAATCTTTTAAATCTTGCGTTAATACTCTTCTGGCTCGTATATAGCTTTACAAATGGATACATGACAAGTGGAGGCGGTCCGGCAACCGCTAAAGCCGCTCAAACATTTGGTCAAGAAAATTCTAATAGTTGGTATTTAGCTCCGGCGAAATGGTTTTCTTTTGGTTCTTATCTTGAAGAACCAAAGTATTTGCTTTATTTATTCATTTCTGCCGTGATTTCCATTGGTATTATAACCATTCTTTATTTAAAGCTATTTGATGGTATTCACCATCGTTCAGCAATGACCTACCATGTGAAAAACTTTAAGCTTACCAAAGCTAAGGGTGGTAGTGTTTTCACTGTTTTGATGAAGCGTGAATTTAAAATCTTAATTACAAACTTCGTTGCCGCGTTAAATGTATTTCTTTTGCCGGCAATAGCTATCTTTGGTGGTCTTTATGTTTATTTCAAGGCACCAAGCTATTTAATCCAATTGGTTTCAAAGGAAGGAAAAGAAGTACTTCCTTATGCCATTTATTTTGTGACAGTATTTACTAGTCTGCCGGCTTATTGTTCTGCTTGCATCAATGTGGAGGGAACACGTTTCTGGATTATTCGTTCTTTACCGGTATCGGAAAAGAAGTTCTTACTGGTAAAACACAGCGTTGGCATTTTGATGACCGGCATTGGACCATTGATTTTCCTGATTTTATGTGCCCTTCGTTTTGAATTTAATCTTTCCATGTTTTTGATAGGATTAGCTACGGTTGTTAGTATTGTTATCCTGTCAAATGGTTTTGCATTATTGATGAATTTATTACTGCCAAAGATGATTTACGATACACCTGATTTGGCGATAAAAAAGGGTGGCATTGGATCAATTCTTGGTTGCATGATTCCACACTTCGGTTTGATAGCTTTATTTGGTGTTTTTGTTGTGACTGCCTCAGATGGATTTAGTAAACAAATAGATATAACATGGTCATTATGGATATTGATAGCGATTATTACGGTTATTGCTATCGTTATTGAGACAATCTTATGGATCTATGGACCCAAAAGAATTAGAGGATTGGGATAAGTATTTATCCCTTTTTTCTTTATCAAAATACTGGTAAACTTGAACCATGAGTATATATGAACTGAACCAAGTATTAGACATACCCAGTCAAGAAGGCATTTGGTTAGAAGAAAGAGAAAATCACTGGTATTTCATGATTCAAGATGAAACATGGTGTCCCGAAGAGATGAAAGCGATTAAAAATCGTGCTTCTAAAATCCATTTTCTAGTGAAAAAAGAAGTTCCTTTATTTTTAGTTCAAATTGAAGATGTTTTGGAATGTTCTGATATTCCAGCTTATTTAAGTGACTTTCATTACAATCCTAAAAAAACTTTCTTTTATCATTTTGTGTTTATTGATGGTAATAAGAAAGTGATTGCCATCCGTAGTGGTCAATTCAATTCTTCTTTTAATGCTATTTTGCCTAACTTTTCTTTAAGGGAAGAAGAATTTGAGAAACGCTACCTTCTTTTAAGGCAAGAAAAAGAACCATACGAATGGGAAGAAGAAGCACTTTTTGAACAAATAGATGAAAAGGGGGATGTGTTATGTGGCTTGTAATATCCATTGTTGCACTCGACCTAATTAGCAAGCATTTGGCGTCTAGGATAGCGAGTTCGATTGCTATTATTCCTGGTTTTCTATACTTAAACTTTGTTAAAAACTTTGGTATGGCTTGGTCTTTCCTAAGTGGTCAAGTGGCTTTCTTAAGCCTGGTAGCCGGCGTTGCGGTTATGGTGATGATGTATTATCTAATTCAAAAGAAACCAATGGGTTTAAGAAAAATAGCAGTTGAATTGATGCTGGCGGGAGCGGTAGGTAATTTAGTGGATCGCTTATTCTTAGGCTATGTTCGTGATTTTGTGGATACTTTAATTTTTGGTTATGATTTTCCTATTTTTAATGTAGCGGATATGGCTTTAACCATTGGGGTTATTTTATTGATGTATGTGGAATACAAAGAGGGGCAACATGGAAAAAATAAAGCTCATTGTTAAGGAAACAGGGATTCGTTTAGACAAATATTTAAGTAGTCATTGTGATTTATCTCGTAGCTTTTTACAAGATTTAATCAAAGATAAGAAAGTTTTTATCAATGGCAAGGCAATGAAAAATTCTTATAAAGTGAATGTGGACGATGTGATTGAATTTAGAGTTCCTGATTTAGAAGAAATTGAAGTCATTCCTCAAGATATTCCATTGGATATCTTATATGAGGATGAAGATGTCATTGTGATTAATAAAGAAAAGGGAATGGTGGTTCATCCATCTGCCGGTCATAAAGATGGCACTTTAGTGAATGCTTTACTATTTCATTGCCATGATTTAAGCGGGATTAATGGTAAAATACGTCCTGGTATTGTGCATCGCATTGATAAAGACACCAGTGGCTGTCTGGTTGTTGCTAAAAATGATTTTGCGCATGTTGCCTTGGCGAAACAGATGGAAACCAAGGAAGCCTATCGTGAATACCATTTGATTGTGCATGGTAATATCCAACACGAAAGTGGTTTGATTGATGCTCCAATTGGTCGTGATCCTAAAGAACGTCAACGTATGGCGGTTGTGGAAGAAAATTCTAAACCAGCGAAAACACATTTTCGTGTTTTAGAGCGTTTTGGTCAATATACTTATTTATCCTGCTTGCTAGAAACAGGAAGAACGCACCAAATTCGTGTGCACATGAAATACATTCAGCATCCTGTTTTAGGGGATGAAAAATATGGTAGTGCATGTTCCTTTTATGATACAAAAGGACAAGTGCTTCATGCTCATGTATTGAAATTTAGACATCCGAGGACAGAGAAAGAAATGGAATTCTCTGCTCCATTACCAACTTATTTTCAAGCTGTTTTAAATTATTTAGATAAGCAAAGGAGACAAATGAAATGATATTACCTTGGGATTCTTATTTTATGGGCTTAGCTCACTTGTCGGCTTTGCGTTCAAAAGATCCAAACACACAAGTTGGAGCTGCCATTGTTGATGAAAATCATCGTGTTGTTTCAGTTGGTTATAATGGCTTACCAAGAGGTTGTGAAGATAATGAATATCCTTGGTCAAGACAAGGTAAAACCCTTGAAACCAAATATCCCTATGTTGTTCATGCAGAGTTAAATGCAATTTTAAATTCCAAATGGCCGGTGAAAGATTGTACGATTTATGTATCACTATTTCCTTGCAATGAATGTGCAAAAGCTATCATTCAATCCGGTATTCGTCGGGTTGTTTATGAAAGTGATAAATACGCCGGAACCGAAATGAACATAGCTTCTAAGAGAATGTTGGAATCCGCCGGAATCGAATTGATTAAATTACCATATTCCATTCGTTTGCAAGTCGAAATGAAAGAAGGAGAGTGATTACTCTCCTTTTTTAAGTTTATCAGTATTTTTAAAATGAAGTTTCGCTACTTGTCTTAAGGCTTGATACCCAAATTGTTGTACAAAGTCTTTCGCACAAGCATCCACTAAAGAACCGGCTCCTTTTTGAAATTGAAAATTATATTTTTGATTCATCGCATCCCACTCTTCTAAAAAGCGATTTCGGGCAAAAACGGAAGCTAAAGCAACACTAGCATAATGGTTTTCAGCCCTGATTTCAAAATGTAAGTGAGAAAAAACTTCCGGTTCATACGTAAGATAAGAATAATAGTTTTTCTTAGGGGTAAATTGATCAATGATACAAAAGTCTGGCAAAGTCACTTTCTTAGCAAGAGTTAAATAAGCTTGGTTATGCAATAAGGCCTTGGTCGCATTCATGTTATAACGACGATGAAGTTCATTGTATGAAGCAGGACTTAAGGAAAGGATTGCGTGAGGAAAGTGCACTTCTAAAGCAGAACTGGCTTTGCGAATATCACAATCACTCATAGCTTTTGAATCGGTAATCCGATAACTTTTCAACAAGTCCAACTGTTCTTCTTCCACATAACAGGCACAAACGACGACCGGTCCAAAATAATCTCCGGTTCCTACTTCATCGCTGCCGGCTTGCGGAAAAGAATTCTTTTTCTCTTCTTTTTGAATTGGAATAAAAGCTGACGCATAGATTTCCGCTTCACTTCCTTGAAATAAGCATTTTCCTGATTGATAGTAAGTAATCACACAATTTTCAAGCTTTAATTGCCAATGAGAATAGGGTGGTTTTTTCACTTCATTTTCATGAAATGTTTGATAAAGATGCTCGGCTTGTTCGGAATTTAAAATAACGGTAATTGAATTTTTCACTTTTGAATTATACCATTAAACTAAATAAGAAGGAGGTTGTTCAATGATTATTAGTCAAGATTGGGTTCTATGGATTAATGTGATGGCTGTGCTAATTCTATTTGGAAATACATTTTTCGGATATAAAAATGGCTTATTGGCAACCGTTTATAGTATTGTCAGTTTTGTGATTGTCTATGTAGTAGCCTATCTATTATCGCCTAGTTTGACCAAAATATGTCCTATTCATCCTTTCTTTCCAAAAGAAATTCAGCTATACCTAAGAACTTTAAAAATTGATACCTATATCGATCAGGTTCTATGGTTTATTATTAGCTTGGTTTTTTTAAAAGTGCTGTCGAATATTTTATACCATATTTTCAAAAGGGTACATGAAATACCTGTTTATCATGCTTTTTCTGCTTTATTTGGGGCTATTGTTGGTTTTTTTGAAGGCTTGGTACTTTGTTTTATATTATTATTTGTGTTGCAGTCCGGTTTATTTAAAAATGGAAAAGACATTAGTCGCCAGACGATTTTAAAACCAATTCAATCCACGAGTGAGTTGGCGTATCGAACGACTATGGAACAGAAGTGGTTTGATGATTTAAAGATTGATTGGCATACCTACCAACAGAAATTTAGAGAGATGAGGTTGAAATGAAAGGAAGCTACCGCAATTTAGAGTTACCGGAAATTTTAAGTGAAGTGGCTTTGCGGGCAAACTTTTCATCCACGGTTCAACGAATCGAAGAAAGTGAGCCTAACTTTTCGGAATTAATTTGGAAGCGCAATTTAAAATATCTAAAAGAAGCCATGACGTATATTCAAGAAAGTGGACCCTTATTCTTCTTCTTTCGTAAGGAAATGGCGACTACTTTCCGGAAGGCTTCAAAAGGAAGCCTTCTTCATGCACAGGAGTTATATGATGTAGCTCAATTCTTCGCTTTAGTTGCTTCGGTTTTAAATTATTTTAAAAAGTCTGAAACAAAGTCTACAGAATTAAAAGATTTATATGAAAGCTTAGTTAAAGAAGAAGTGATTGAACGACAATTAAGAAATATGGTTAGTCCGGAAGGAGAGATATTAGACAGTGCCAGTGCTACTTTAAAAAACATTCGTTTTTCCATGACTCGTAATGAACAAGCTATTACCAATGTTGCCCAAGACTTTATTGCAAAACATAGTGAACAGGTGGTGGATGGGGTAATTACGGTTCGTGCTAATCGTACCCTTATTCTAGTTAAAGCAGGCTATAAGAATAGCTTTGGTGGTTATGTTTATGGGGATTCTTCTTCCGGTTTGACCTCTTATGTCGAACCAAATGCTTTAGTTGCTTTGAATAACCGGCGCATAGCTTTACTGGATGCCCAAGAAGAAGAAATGAATCGTATTTTAAAGGAAGGCTCTGATTTAGTGAAAAGTGTTGCTCATCAAAGTTTAGCCAATCTTTCAACTTTACAGCTATTAGATGAAATATTTGCGAAAGCTTATTGGTCGATTCAAAAGGATGCCTGTGTTCCAAAATTAAGTCATCAAAAAGAACTCTACTTAAAGAAAGTACGTCATCCTTTGATTGATGCTAAGAAGGTCATTGCGAATACCTATGTATTAAAGGAACCAAATCACATGGTTTTAATCACAGGTTCGAATACAGGGGGTAAAACAGTTTCTTTAAAAGTGATTGGTTTATCCATTTTATTGTCGGCTTGTGGGATTGGTGTTTTAGCTGAAGAGGCTGTTATTCCAATGGTAGATGAGGTCTATGTGGATATTGGGGATGACCAATCAGTTGTGTCCTCACTTTCCTCTTTTTCGGCTCATATGTCCAAACAGGCATATATCATTGAACATGTTCAAGAAAACTCACTGGTGTTATTGGATGAAATTGGTAATGGCACCGATCCGAAAGAGGGGGAAGCGATAGCGATAGCCATCTTAAATCATTTAAGACAAGTAGGTTGTATAACCTTTGCGACAACTCATTATGATCGTTTAAAAGCTTATGGTAAACGGCATAAAGACATTATCTTAGCTTCCGTTCTTTTCAATATGGAAACGTTACTTCCAACCTATCAATACAAACAAGGCTTAACGGGAAGTAGTAACGCTTTTGCGGTGGCTGAGCGCTATGGTCTGCCAAAGTCAATTGTGAACTACGCTAAATCACTGAAAGAACAGGCAAAGACGGAAGAAGATCGTTTGATTGAAACGCTAGATGCACAAAAAAGTGCCTTGGAACAAGAACGTGAACAATTTCAAGTGGAAAAACAGCTTTTCCTATCTCGGTATAAAGAGCTCCATGCAAAAGAAAATGCCTTGCTAGAAGCGAAGCGGCGTTTTGAAAAAGAAAAACAGGAAGCTTTACAACAGGTTTATCAACAATACGAAAAGAAAGCTCAATCCATTCTTGAACAATTAAAAGAAAAGGATTTAAAATACCATGAGGCTTTAACTCTTAAAAAGAAAATGGATACACCAAAATTTACTGAGCCGTTAGAAGGGCTTGAAAAACGTTCTTTTCAAGTGGGGGATGCAGTGGAACTTTTATCTTCCAAACAGGTTGGACAAATTATTAAGATAGAAAAGAAACGCCTTACAGTGGAATTAAATGGTCGGGAATACCAAGTCAAAGAAAATCAATTACGTCATTCTTTTAAACAAATTCCAAAAAAGAAGACGGAAAGAGTCTTTGTGCAAAGCGCAGGTTTATTTCAAGCTTCTATTCCTAGTGAAGTGAATTTAATAGGTTTAACGGTAGAAGAGGGTGTACATCGTTTGGATGATTTCCTAGATAAAGTTAAAATCGGTCATTTTCATCAAGTTCGTATTATCCATGGGGATGGTTCGGGCAAGCTTAGACAAGCCGTTCATCAACGTTTATCAAAGATGAAAATGGTGGATTCCTTCCGTCTCGGTATGCCAAATGAAGGTGGAACAGGAGCGACGGTGGTGATACTGAAATGAACAAAGAATACATCAAAGCTAAGTTGGCAGAATTACCTCATGAACCCGGTTCTTACCAAATGAAAGATAAATTTGGTGAAATCATTTATGTCGGTAAGGCTAAGGATTTGCATAATCGTGTGAATCAATACTTTGTTGGAGCACATGATTTTAAAACGACGAAAATGGTTTCTAACATTGATGATTTTGATTTCATAGTGACAGCTAGTGAAAAAGAAGCCTTAGTGTTAGAAATCAATTTAATTAAGAAATATCGTCCGAAATATAACATTCAATTTATTGATGATTCCAGCTATCCATATATTAAATTAACGAAAGAGAAACACCCTCGTTTATTGATGGCTAGAGACACAAAGAAAGATAAAAAGGCTCGTTATTTTGGACCTTTTCCTGATGTAACAGCGGCTAAGAATACCTTAAGGGTTTTACAAAATCTTTATCCCTTTCGACGTTGTACGATCATGCCCAAGAAAGTATGTTTGTATTATCATTTAGGGCAATGTTTAGGACCTTGTGAATTTGATATTAAGCCTAAAGTTTATGAAGAAATGTCAGAAGGGGTTCAACGCTTTTTAAATGGGGATACGAAAGAAGTGGAAGAAAATTTACAAGTTAAAATGTTGGAAGCGGCTCAAAATATGCGTTATGAACAAGCACAAGAGTATAAAGTAATGCTAGAATCCATCCATTCCATTGTCCGTAATCAACAAAACATTGAAAAAGATAATCGTGGTGATCGAGATGTGTTTGCGTATGTAGTGGATCGTGGGTATATTGCGATAGCGGGTTTCTTAGTTCGCCGAGGTACTATTTTAAATAAAGAATTTCGTTTGAGACCATTGTATGGAGATGCACAAGAAGCCTTTGAATCTTTCTTAATCCGGTATTACCAAGAGCATCCGGCGGCTAGGGAATTGGTTTTAAGTAAGGATATGGATGTGCAAGCTTTAAAAGAAGTTTTGGATATCCCTATCTTTCAACCCCGGCGGGGTTATAAAGTTCGCTTGGTAGATATGTGTTTGCATAACGCTAAACAGCAATTGGATTTAAAGTTTAATGCTGTCAATCGCCAAGATTCAATGCGTGAGCAAGCTGTCAATGATTTAAGTAAACTGGCTGGTAAGGAAATGAATCGAGTTGAATTATTTGATAATTCACATACTTCAGGTGCTTTTACAGTCGCTGCATGTGTGGTCTATGAAGATGGAAAAGAAGATCGTAAATCGTATCGTAAATTTAAATTACACACCAAAAATTCTGACGTGGATTCCATGAAAGAAGTCTTATATCGCCGCTATTTCCGTTTATTAAAAGAAGGAAGTCGACTTCCAGATGGTATTTTAGTGGATGGTGGTTGGGGTCAAATCGAAGCCGCAAAAGAAATTTTAGGTCAATTGGATTTATTAGATAAAATTAACATTATGGGTTTGGTTAAAGATGATTATCATAATACAAGAGCGATAATGGACAGTAATGGTAAAGAATTAGATGTAGCGAAGGATTCCGCTTTATTCTTCCTTCTAACGAGAATGCAAGATGAAGTACATCGAGCAGCGATTTCTTATCACCGCCAGCTTCGTTTGAAAGCCCAAACAAAATCAATCTTAGATGAGATAGAGGGAATTGGACCAAAGCGTAAGAAATTACTATTAAAGTCCTTTGGTAATTTTACAAATTTAAAGCAATCCACATTGGAAGACATTGAACAAGTTATTCCAAGTGAACCGGCACGCCTTCTGTATGAAAATTTACATGAAAAAGAGGATGATTGATGTCATCCTCTTATCGCTTTCTTATGGCAGCAAGTAAAGCTTTATTTGGATTTTCTTTTGTATAGCGTTTATAAGCTTCTTTATAACCCTTAAAGCCGTGTAAGTCATCCGCTTTTTTACGTGCTTGAATCGCAAATAGAATTGGTAATGCTATCCGAGCGAAGTTTTTTCTTTTTTCCAGCTTCACTTTTTCTTTTTCTTCTCGTTCTGATTGAAATTGTTGATAGCGTTGTTGGAAAGCTTGTAAATGATTGAGGCTTGGTTGAAGTTTCATGGCACTTTTCGCAATCTTAACGAGCCGTAAAAGAATTTGAATAAGCAAGTAAAAGAGAATAAGTAGGGCAATACCATAGGCAATCCATAGTAGTTTTTGTGCCATCATTACCTCCTTTTATACAATAAAATTAGAAATGATAAAAATACAAAGATATACAAAATCCACTTTGGTATCTCCTGTATAAATTTACCTTCCAAACTTTAATATAGTATTATGATAAAAAGGAATTGATATTTATGCAAGAAATTATTGTCGTCAGCGATAATCACGGAGAAATAAAAAATTGTCTTTCAGTTCAAACCATGTATCCTAATGCAATATACATTCATTGTGGTGATACACAGTTAAGTTTAGAGGAAACACCTAACTTTATCCAGGTAAAAGGGAATAATGATGACTCATTAGACCTTCCTAAACAAAGAATTGTTAAAATTGAGGGTTTGAAAATATTGGTATGCCATGGGGATAAGAAGCCTTATCCAATTGATGAATTTGTAGCGAAAGAAGCGAAACAGCTTGCTTGTGCCTTGGCTTGTTATGGGCATACGCACATTCCTTCGATTAGTCATTATCAAGGTGTGGATTGTGTTAATCCAGGTAGTTCGCATCCTTATGGTAATCGTGACATGTCAGAAGCCAGTTATGCTTATATTGTGATTGATCAAGGAAAGATTATGCAAAAAGAAATTCGTAGATTTGATAAATAATATTGTTTTACTTATTACAATAAAAATAGGGAAGGAATCGGAATTACAAAGATTGGGAGGAATAGAAAATGATAAACTTTAGTGGATATGGACTTATTATTGTAGTCGTGAATTATTTTGGAGGTTTGTTGCTTTTAAGCAAACTTAGTCCCTATCTTTTTAAAATGGAAAAGCAACAATATACTGCTCTATTGTTGTTTCATATTGCCATCACGGGAATTAATTTCTTTCTCTCAAAATATTTGAACCGAAAAGAAGTAAAACATACGGTATACGGGATGAGATTGGAGTATGTTATACTTTTTATTGGAATCATAGTTCTCCCGCTGATTATTATGATGTGTAAGGAAGTCCTTTATTAGAGATAGGATAGATTAATGAAGATTGAGGAAACTTGTATGATATTTTTACTGCAAATATCATTTCACTTGGTATTTCACTTGGTATTTTAGTCGCAAATGCTGTTATATTGTTTGCGTTTACAAAAGTTATTTTAGAGAGGCTTAAAAGTCGGCTAATTAGGTATGTCTTAGGTATGAATTTGCTTACGGGGTACTAATGTGTTTATTGTATTTGAGTATGAAGTATGAATTTATTCCAATAGCTTTTCAAAATGCGAAATTTCGGCGGTTTACGGATGTCGGAATAATTCCGATTGTAATTCCTGCGTTATATTCCATATTCCTTGTAGGATATTTTGAAAAGGATAGAGACTGGAAGAAAGTCAGGGTAATGATGTTGTCGATTTTTGTTAATGGAATGTTCGCCTTTATCGGTGCATTGCTATATTATTCTTATTTGAAAGGGGACAAACTTCAGGGAATTTTTACCAGGCCGAAAGCCATTACAGAGTATATAGATTTTCGGTTTATTCCTCCATTAATAGGATTGTTGACTCTGTATTATTTTGTGATAAAACGGGATTATTTCAAACATCATAAGAAATAGTATGATAGGGAACAGAAAGAATTTTTAATAGATAGATTGTAAAATGAAATTGTCAGATGGAATTGTTTTCTTTTTAATTTTAAAAAACTTGAGTTTTAAAAAACAATCCTACTTTTATTGTAAATTTTAAAATAAATGCAGAAAGATATAAAAATGTATCGTCTGCATTTTTTGTTTCTTTGAAAGGAGAAGGGATAAATGGAAATTACACATAAAAGGGGAAAAAATGATCGCATTAAATTAGA
>NZ_JAGXEX010000009.1:0-47457 GCF_019798045.1 Bulleidia sp. zg-1013 | reverse complement strand
TGAATGCATTGGAACAGGCTATTGCAATAACATCCGATTGCCAATATCGAAGAACATTCCACTCTGATCAAGGCCGGGCATATCAGATGAAGGCATACTCTCATCGCCTTAAGGAAAATAGAATCTTCCAAAGCATGTCTCGTAAGGGAAACTGTCATGATAACTCTGTTATGGAGAACTTCTTTGGATTACTTAAACAAGAAATCTATTATGGTGTTATTTACTATAGCTATGATGAGCTAAAGTCAGAAATCGAACGATACATAAAGTATTACAATGAACAAAGAATTAAAGAAAAACTGGGATGGCTAAGTCCGGTGCAATACAGGCTTAGACTCTTGACCGCATAAAAATAGCGGAGCAGCCATATAAACTGCTACGCTAAAAAAGTCTAACTTTGGGGGGTCACATCAAAAAGCGATACATTTTGTACCGCTTTTCCAACTTACATTTGTTCTAAAGCTTCAACACCAATTAGTGCAAAGGCATTCTTTAAGGTAATCTTAAGAGCCATCAACAAACCAATACGTTGGATGGTCAATTCTGGATCATCAATGTTATTAACCTTAGCGCTACCGTAATAGCTATGGTAGTTCTTCGCTAGATCCATGATGTATTCCGTCACTTTATTTGGCTTACGCAAACGAGCCGCGTCCGCTACTAATTTAGGGAATTCAGCCATTAGCTTCATCAAATAAAGCTCCTTTTCATCTGTTAAACGAGTAAAATCATTTGTTGGTTTGAATTCAGGCAAGTCTTCTTTTCTTAAGATAGAACTCATACGTGTGTACGCATATTGGCAATAATACACTGGGTTATTATTGTCTTTCTTACGGGCTAAATTGAAATCAAAGTCCATGTGTGAAGCCACATCCTTAGATACAAAGAACCAACGAGCCGCATCAACACCAACATCTTCACAAAGTTCACGCAAAGTAATCGCATTACCAGTACGTTTTGACATCTTCACTTCTTGACCATCTTCGACCATACGTACCATTTGAATGATATCCACATCCAATGTACCCTCCGGATAACCAAGCGCCTTTAACGCCAACTTCATACGCGTCACATAAGAATGGTGATCAGCACCCCAAAGATCAACTAATTTTTCATAACCACGCTCTACTTTATAAACATGGTTAGCAATATCTGGTGTTAAGTAAGATAAAGTGCCATCGCTCTTTCTTAAGACACGATCCTTATCATCACCATATTCAGTCGCCTTAAACCATAAAGCCCCATCTTTTTCGTAAGTAAGACCCATCTTATCCATCTTCTCTAAAACCGCATTAATTCTTTCCATGTTATTTTCATAGAAGAATGTTTCCGGCATCCAAGATTGAAAATGAACACGATAAAGTTTAAGATCTCTTTCCATCTTCTCTAATTCTTTTTTCTTACCTGTTAATTTGAAATGTTCCAAACGTTCTTTAGGATCAGCGTTTAACCACTTATCTCCTTCTTCAGCTAAGATTTCTTTAGCAATGTTCTTTACATCTTCCGCATGGTAACCATCTTCCGGCAAAGGATATTCCTTACCCAATAATTCAAAATAACGGGCAATTAGGCTTTCTCCTAACATATCAATTTGATGACCAGCATCATTAATATAGAATTCTCTTAAGCAGTTATAACCGGACTTTTCTAATAGGTTTGAAATACAATCACCCCAAGCCGCATTACGTGCATGACCACAATGTAAATCACCTGTCGGGTTAGCGGATACCCATTCGACTAAGATATTTTGACCAACACCGGATGTGTTTTCACCGTATTTATCACCAGCTTTTAAAACTGTATTAATAACTTCTGATAACACTTCTTTTTTAATTCTAAAATTAATAAAACCGGGTTTTACCGCTTCAATTGAGGACGCTTCTGATAAGGTATTTTTTAAATCATTAACTAATTCTTCCGCAATCACAATTGGAGCCTTATGTAACACTTTCGTAAGACGCATAGCTGCGTTGGTTGAATAATCTCCCATGGAACGATCACGGGGTTCTTCCACCATCAATAAACCAGCCTCTGTCCGGATTTGGAAGACATTGTTGACACTCTTTTCAAGAGCTTTAATAATTGTTTCTTGTATTTGGCTCATTCTAAAACACTCCTTTTATAGATACCCTATCATTCTACTGTAAACATAAGAAAAAAGGAAGATTTCTCTTCCTTATTTAGCGCGCCGAGCAGGAGTCGAACCCGCAACCTTTTGATTCGTAGTCAAATACTCTATCCAGTTGAGCTATCGGCGCATGACTCTCTAACTAATATTATACAAATGTTTTTTAAAATGGCTAGAACTTTTTTTGCTATTTTATAAAAAATAATATAAATCTTGTAAATTTTTCATTTTTTGCAAAGAAATCTTCTCCTTCCCCTACGTCCTTAAGACCTTTCCTTTCAATCCATGTTATATTAGACGAGGATACTTTTTACTCCCCTATGAAAAGAGGGCTTTTTATGGATAATTTTTCTGTTTTTGATTATGAGGATATTCAGCTTATTCCAAATAAGTGCATTGTTAAGTCACGCTCTGAATGTAATCCAAATGTTACTTTTGGCAAATATCATTTTAA
Organism: Bulleidia sp. zg-1013; assembly: GCF_019798045.1. Taxonomy (NCBI): domain Bacteria; kingdom Bacillati; phylum Bacillota; class Erysipelotrichia; order Erysipelotrichales; family Erysipelotrichaceae; genus Bulleidia; species Bulleidia sp. zg-1013. Next base: position 44,875 of record NZ_JAGXEX010000009.1, on the reverse strand, counting down.
ATTACCGGTGGTTCCAGCAAATATGCAGACAGTGGTGGACGAAGCTTTATCTGAAGAATTAGCGAGGAAAGGCTATTTCTATGTGATGCACCGTTTTCAACCAGAAAGACGATTAGCTTTTATTCAACATATGAAGGCACAAGGTTTAATTTCTTCTATTAGTGTCGGCGTTAAACAAAGTGAATTTGATTTCATTGAAGAATTAAAAGTACAGGGTTTACAACCAGACTATATCACAATTGATATTGCCCACGGTCATTCCAACTCAGTGGTAGATATGATTCATCATATTAAGAATAATCTACCGAATAGCTTTGTGATTGCCGGTAATGTTGGTACTCCAGAGGGCGTTCGTGAATTAGAGAATGCTGGTGCTGATGCCACAAAAGTCGGTATTGGTCCAGGCAAAGTTTGTATTACAAAATTAAAGACCGGTTTTGGAACAGGTGGTTGGCAATTAGCGGCTCTTCGTTGGTGTTCTAAGGCGGCGCGCAAACCAATTATTGCGGATGGCGGTATTCGTACCAATGGTGATATCGCAAAGTCTATTCGTTTTGGGGCTTCTATGGTAATGATTGGATCTTTATTCGCTGGTCACGAGGAATCACCTGGTGAAATTGTGATGCAAGGCGGGCAAAAAATGAAGGAATATTTTGGTTCTGCTTCGGAATACCAAAAAGGTGTTCATAAAAATGTAGAAGGAAAAAAAATGTTAGTGTCTTGTAAGGGGTCTATCTTTGATACTTTGCAAGAGATGGAACAGGATCTTCAATCTTCGATTTCCTATGCTGGCGGTCGTGATTTAAACGCTATTCGTCATGTGGATTATGTGATTGTTAAAAATTCAATTTTTAATGGCGACCGTTTTTAGTCTATAATTAGTTGTTATGGAACTGAAAATATTGCGCTTCTTACAAGATTTATTTCCAAATCCTTTTTGGATTCATTTAAACCAATGTATGTCCTTTCTTGGCGATGGTGGTCTTATTTGGTTTATAACAATGATTGTTCTTTGGTTTATTCCAGAATATCATTATTTGTCAAGATTGATGTTAGTTACCATTGCTATTCAGGCTTTAGTAGTAAACGTTATGTTGAAACCATTATTTAAACGAACTAGACCTTTTTACAGTGAAAGGAATCGTTTATTGCTAAAAAAAGAGCCTAAGGATTCTTCTTTTCCATCGGCTCATAGTAGTTCTTCTTTCGCTATGGCTGGTTTAATGGTTTTTACAAAGTTTCCTTATTGGCCTATCTATCTAGTGATTGCTTGCGGGATTGCTCTTAGTCGATTGGTATTATTTGCACATTGGTTGAGTGATGTGATTGTGGGAATTATCATTGGCTTATTGATTGCCTATATTATGGTTTATTATTTCTAGGGTTCTGAACTGAACCCTTTTTTTGATATGTTTTTTACAAAAAACTCCCTAAATATAAAGCATTTAACTAAGCCTTGGATATTTCTACCCTCGCACTTGCTGTCAAAAATTTTAGCCTCACATTTCTTTCTAATCTAATTGTATTCATAAAACGCATACTAGAACCCGCAAAAAAAGAAAAGCCCTTAAAATCTATATTATGTGTCATTACAATTTATCTTTTGAGAAAATCCGTCCATTTACCCGTCCACTTCCTTATTATAAAAAATAAGTGCAGATGTTTCATTGACATCTACACTTATATAGTACGAAACCGGAATTTGTTATTTAGTAATCATCACACAAATCCCAATTACAACAAGGATAATTCCAATGATAAACTCCGCTAATCCAACCTTTTTAGCATAGGATTCTGTCTTTCTTCCAGATTTATAATCTTCTTCAAAACCATTAATCAAATTATATTTTTCTTTAAAATAAATGAAATAGCCCAATGTGGTAAGGACAACTCCTATTAATATCAATATTACCTTTAGTAAAGTCATTAAAATCACCTCTATAAATTCTTATCTATTTATCTAATATCTTCCCAAAAATAAAGTAGGCAACACTCCACAATACAATTCCAACTAACAAAAACATTCCAAATACTTTAAGATAATCCAAAGCGCTATTTAATTCATACCAACCGCTTATTAATAAGCATGGAAATACCGTCAGGAACATAATTATAAAGTGAACAATTGATTGCTTGAGTAAAGACCATTTTTCAATTTCATATATGACAGAAGCCGCAGCTATCGAAGTTGCGATAATCCCAACTAAAAATGTACCCTTAACTTGAAAAACATCTATTCCTTGATATTTCATGATTATTGATAGTGTCGTCATTATGATTAATGGGATAATTCCCCTGATTATTGCTTTTTTTATTAACATTTTTCACCCCATCAGATTCTATTTTGTATATTATATCATTTTTAAGCTCTTTTTTCTACTGTCGGATTCCCTGCTATTTAAAAATCATTTATGGAGATACATATGAAAATGATAGAAAGTATAAATGTAAAAACTTGAAACTATAGTTATATTCAATTATATTCATCTTAATTCTTAGCTCGATATATAGGATATCATATAGTGTATATTTTCCGGAATTGAAAAATGTATATCGTGCATTTCAAATTTTCCGCTTAATCCTTTACTAATGGCAGTCTGGTGAAAATGTGATAATGCTATACCGATATCTAAACGTTTAATTTTTTTCACATCATCATTTACGTTGTTCTTATAGTTCCATATGTTCCAAGTTGCACGTTTTTTGCGCCGGTATCTTTGCTGATATACTGTACCTTAACATCTATACCAAAAGGATTAGTCAAAGTTTTATTAAAAGCCATCAGCTTATATTTTATCTTCATCCGATAATGACCTTGCTTTAAAACTTCTGGTACTAACACGCTTTTCTATGGCTTTTTCAACATTAATTGGCAATTGATTTACTTCTTTAAATTCCATCTATATTTCTTCCCCTCTCTGATTTATTCTCTTTCCATAACAATAACCGTCTTGCCCTTAGAGTGTCCATTGGCTACCTTATCTAAAGCCTTATTCACTTCTTCAAATGGATAAACAGTATCAATGGATGGTTTTATTTTAAGATTATCAAATATATCCGCCACTTCTTGCAGTTGTTTTCCATTTGATTCTACAAAAATAAAATCATACGTAACACCGTATTTTTCTGCTAACTTATCGAACTTACGACCTGCAATACCTAATATAATCTTTTTCCACTTAGGCAACTTCATTCTTTTTGCAAAAGCCCCGTTTGGCATGGCTCTTAAAGATACTAATTTTTCACCCCTTTTCAAAATGCTCATCTGCTTTTCGGTTTCATTTCCTCCAAGCGTATCTAAGACATAATCGACATTGGATAGAACCTTTCCCCTGAATACAAATTTTATCACTAATCACAACTTCATTTACTTTACTTTTAATACATCTCAATCTTCCCCTTATACTTATTTGCTTTGTCTATTAAACTTCCCCTTGCCCCCATTGTAAAAGTAATATCACTGCTACGAATAGACAAGAGCCTATCTCCGACTTTTATTTCAAAGTCTTTCATTAACGTAGTTGAGAGATAAATGGAATTATCTTTTAGTGCAAGCCAGCCATATTTTCTTCCTTTGTAGGAAATTAACACGCCCTCTCTTAAACTTCTATCTGCTAAACTTGGATTTTCTTCTAATATATTTTTAAGTTTTGAATGAGAAAGTAAGGGTTCTGTCATTACACAAAATCCCCCTGTCTGCTTGCTACCGGAAATAATATAAATATAGGTTTCTTCTTGTAAATTATATTCTTTTACCGCCATTGTTGGAAATGTGAGTTCTCCATTTTCTCCTATCTTCGACCAACCAAAAATATATTTTCCGCCTTTAGTCATCTGTGGCATTGTCTTCACTCTCCTTTAATGCTCTTTTGGTAATCCGTATTGCACCGGCACCATGAATACGAACAACAGGGTTTGTATCGTTATCTGCAAACCATTGTAATTTTTCTAAATAAGGCTTTACATACTGCGGTTTTCTTTTTCCCATTACTCGAAACATTTCTGGAGCTTCTATCCGCACTCTCTCCCATTTGTCCCGTATCATTTCATAAAATAATTCCAGTTTTTCACAGAACAGCTCCGAGGCATTTGTTGCAATATTTTCACAAGCCCAAAGGAATGCGAGTCTTACTTCATCTACATTATCTTTTCTCATTTCCATTATTTTGTCTAAATATGGAACAATCAAATCCTTATCAGCTCTGCCTATTCTTCCAAGTGCATTTACTGAACGCTCTCTTAATTTAGGGCAATCATCATGTAAGTAACTTGCAATATCTGCAACATATTTTTTTACTTTTAGATGATAATTTAATCCCATTTCTCCAAGAAGCCATAAGACCTTTGCTTTCACATCATCAGAATGATTTTCATTCAAGTAAATAGAAACTTCATCAATAGTTGTTTTCCAATTCTCCTTATTTTTCGTTATCTCTCTTAATTCCTTTAGTAGCTCTCTATCTTCGCCTATATTTACCAATTCAAATTACTCCTCAAAATACAGTTTTCTAAAATCACTTATCCAATCGTTTAATGCTTCTGATAGCAATGCTTGTTGATTTAAGATAGATTTGGCGCAAACAGGAATATCTTCTCTTTCCATCTCTAACTTCCTTACTGCATTTTTGTACTTCTCAATCTCTGTTTCAATATTATCTATAATCTCTTTACTTTCATTTTTTGATAACATTGTCATATTGATAATAACTGCATTAAAATCTAAAAATACATTGACCATTTGAGCAGATATTTTCTTCATTAATTCTTAAAAATATTTATCTCCACCTTCCGTAATGTGATAAATCAACTTCTCAGGCATATTTCCATCTCTTGATAAATTGCCTTTTATATAGCCCTTTTCTTCCAACTGAATTACTTTTTTATAAATTGACGGAGTGCTGACTTTAACCCATTTAGAAATATTTCTGTACTCAACATTTTTTGTAAGTCATAAGCACTTTGTTCTTTTTCCTTAATCATTCCTAAAACGATTAAATCTATTGTTGACATATTATTATTCCCCTAAACTAAAAACTACTATAAATTATATCACTATATTTTATAGTAGTCAATTTTTAGGCAGTTACAAAGCAAGCTGATTTTTCTTTTTTGTTTTCCCACTATCCCTGTTTCTATATAATCTTACTCTTGTATTTTGAATTTTTATCTATCAAAGGCTCAAAAAAGGACTTCTGCACATAGGCATAATAAGTCCTCTGAAATGAAAGAAACTTGCTCTTTCCCTATATTTTAAATTTGATTTTTTATGATAATTACCGGTATCAAAAAGGTCTATTGTTTTTTCTATATGAATAACAGACCCTAAATAATGCATAGCAATTATCTCCATTATTTAATCCGTTTTCCTGTTTTGGAATAACTTACATAAAAATATTTGACGCCTTCTTTTCATTGAAAAACGGTTATATGCTAATCTTCATTCTTTATTTTTTTCACCATTTTTATTCCATTATCCAATACTTCTTCAAAGGTTATATCCTTGGCATATATATTTTTTCTTGAATAGGCTTGCCATCTTTTCAAAAAAGCTTCATTTGTTTTCAAGTTTTCAAGCAAATCAATAATTTTACCTATGTCAAATTCTGTTTTTCTATACTGAAAAGTTTTTCTACAAGCTTCCCTTAATATCTCTGCATTTACATCTTTGTCCTTTAATTTATAAATAATATAAAGATCGTAATAATCCTTACTTCTACTATTTAAAAATCCTCTTGCATAAATGGTCTGTATTTTTTCTGCAAGCATAGTTTCTATCGGATAAGCCTTGATTATTATTTCTTCCTCTCCAAAAGAGCTTACATACTTATAATCTATCGGATGAGGTGTAATAACATCTCCTGTTGCAATGTCAAGTGGTACAATCTGTCTTATATTTTCCATTTTACATAAGATATTTGCACGAAACCCTCCATATTGATCTTCTTCTTTGATTGGCACAATACTTTGCAATTCATAAAATATATCGTCGGATTCTTCCGGTTTTAAAGTTTCGTTCAGCATTTGAACAATATTTTCTTCTGATAACTGCATGTTTCTCAAAAGAAAGTCTATATCTACAGTACTTCTTGAATCAATTCCAACTACACTTGATAACAAAAAGCCGCCCTTAAAAATAAATCGTTCACTATATTTGCTTCCTGCTAATTTTTTCAATATACTCTCCAAGAAATAATACAGCATAACAGAATTAAACGAAAGACCGACTTTTTTGCTGACTTTATGGCAAAGAGCCGTTAATTTTGCTTTATTCATAAACCACCTCCATAACTTCTCTCACTTTATTTTCAATTCCCATTTTCATTGCAATATCATAAAGGGAATGAACATCTCTTTCTTCATAAGAGGAATACGAACGAATAAGTTTTACATAGACCTCTATATCCATTTCTTCTTTATGAGCAATAAAATCACAGAGTGTCCTCTCATATGAATATACCTTAACTTTATTTCCAAACATTGTAGGTTTTTGGATTACACCTAAGTCATAAATTGATTTTTTTACATAATGAATATTGAAACCATTCGGTTTTTCATTAAATTTATATCCGTTATAAACGGTTACATCGATATTCCAAGGAATTTTATCTGTTTGTCCAAGCAGATAAAGAGCGGTTTCATAAGAAAATATCGCCTTTTTATACTGATATTGAAAGAAATAATACTCATCATAATCTCCATCTTTTGTCATATAAATTCCTTTTTTAATTTTCAACAATCTCCCATCTTTCGATAGTCGACTGAGATATATCGTCGGTATATTATTTTCCTTACAGTATGCTGTTGTAATAATTCCACCTGATTGTTTTAGATGTTGTTCAATTTTATCTTCATAATTCATACCATCCACCCTTTTGTTGCGTTTACACTTGCATTATATCATTTTTTAAGTGTAACCGCAACAAGGTGGGTTGGTAATTTATACCTACATTTTATTCCTCATCTTCTTCATCATCATAATCGTCATCTTCCTGTTTTTTCTTGTGAATTTTAAAGTAATATCCCGCTCCAATTACTGCAAGAACGATGATTCCTAAAAAAAATATAAGCACCTCTGCCTTTGCTTTCTTCCTTTATTCGGCTCTTCTTTTTTTACTTCACTTTTCGGTACAGTTTCTTCTATTTTTTTGACTTCTTCTTTTAGATTTTCCTTTTTCTCTACCATATTAAGAAGATCATCTTCAGATACTTCAGTTAAAGGTAATATTCTTTTGGCATATATGCTTCCTCCATTTCTTTTTTGTCTGCGTTTTAAGGCAAAAAAGGACTTCTGCACATAGGCATAATAAGTCCTCTAAAATGAAAGAAACTTGCTCTTTCCCTATATTTTAAATTTAACTTTTCATGATAATTACCGGTATCAAAAAGGTCTATTGTTTTTTTCTACATGAATAACAGACCCTAAATAATACATAGCAATTACCTCCATTATTTAATCCATTTTTCCATCACTAATAAAGATTGATTAAATCACTCCTGCTTTTTCAAAATGTTTTTTGAGTATCCTTGTTGCAACAAATGCTCCTATGCAGGCAAGAACAAAAGTTATCAAGCCAAATCCTACTGCCCATGAAACTTTGAAATAAGATAATGCTTCATTTATTTGTGCTTCACTCATTTTCCATTTTGATGCTCTTTCCACAAAAGAAGCTGTTCCGAATAAAATCACAGGAATTACTGTTCCTAAAAAATCTGCTAATGCAAATGATCCATATCCAATAATCATTCGTCCCTTGCTCTCATAATTTCCTATAATCAAATCACATATAATTCCACCGATTACAGCAAAGACTGCATGAGGCAGATGTCCTCCCGACAATGCAATTAAACCAAGAAGCGTTCCTGATATTGTAAATACGCCCTTCTTTTTAACTTTTACAGCCATAAGAATATAAACAGTGGCAGCTATCATAAAGCTAACTCCTGAAGCAATAAATCCTCCTATAACTGTTGTTGCCATAGCAAAACTGGCTGCCATGTATATGACAATTCCAATTGCATTAAAGATTCCGATTGTAATAAAATCACGACCATTTAATTTGTTTTTCATAAAAGTCCTCCTAATAAATTTTCTGTATTACTATCACAAGAGCAATCATCAAAGCTCCTAATAGTCCAATCAATAAATCTGCCCATCTAAACCGCAATTCTGTTAATGTAACTCTGTTTTCATCACTATCAAGTCCTCTAATGAGTGCTGAAGCTGACAGTTCATCTGAAATCTTAATCATTCTCATTAAAAGCGGAACAAGTGTATATTCCATATATTTAATTGGATGTAGCAACGGGAAAAATCTGCTTGTTACGATTCCTCGAATCTTCATATTCTCTTTTAATGCCTTAAATTCTATTTTTATAGTTGGTACAAACCTAAGCAAAACACTAAAAGGTATACCAATGCTTCTTGGTACTTTCATTCTATTTAATGCTTCCAGCATTTCACTTACACTTGTAGTCTTTGTTATATATCCACCAAACATAGCAATTAAGGTCATTCTTGACGCAAAGTAAATAAACATATATATTGCGAATACGATGCTTGCTTCACAAAACTTTCCAAGCCCTAACTCTATGCCGTATAAAAGCGCAAAAAACAAAATAAAGCGTAATGCTCTTTTCCACATACTGCTATATACATACAGAAAAAAGGCAAAGACAATTAGTCCAAAAAGTAGAATTGTGTCGCTTATAAAAAAGCTCGTGAATCCAACAATTGGAAGTAGAGTAAGTTTTATTCTCGGATCGACTGTTTTTCTATCTATCAAGCTCTCTACCTCCTCTCATCTTGTCTAATATGAGAAATTTATTACTTTCACTCATATTCAAAACTTTTTCTATTTTTCCATCTCCCATTACCCAGAGCTTGCTCACTGTGTTTGCTAAAAACTCAAAATCATGACTTATCACCAAAACTGTTGTCCCATTTTTTAATTGTTCTTCAATCAATTTTGCCACTGAAAGCATTGAGTCTTTATCACAACCTGATGTTGGTTCATCATAAATAAAAACTTTTGCCTGTTTCATCATTCCACAAGCTATTGTCAATCTTTGTTTTTCTCCTCTCGATAAAGCAAACGGATGCTTATCAATATATTTATCTAAGCCAAGTACATTCAAAATAGACTTTGCCTTTTGGGTATTTTCTTTTTTATCTTTACTTGAAATACCAAGTAACATTTCATCAAGTACACTTTCCGAAAATAACTGATAGTCTGAATCTTGAAAGACAAAATATGACATATCCATTAAATCTTTACGATTCAACTCTTTATCTTTTTCCGCCCATATTTTTCCCTCTTTTATCTTCTCAAGTCCTGAAATTACCCTTGCAAAAGTAGTTTTCCCGGTACCATTTAAGCCGATAAGACCAATGGCTTTTCCGCACTCTATATTGAAATCGAGATGATTTAAAATGTACTGTTTTTGCTTCTTTCCGTCCTTAGCTACATTCGAATAGCAAAATTTCAAGTCTTTTCCGCTGATACTTTCATCATTTAATTGATATGAATCTTTCTTCTCGCTTATCCTGTATTCTTCTAATTTAAGAGTTCTTAGTCCATTCTCATCCCAAAACTCTTGGTTAAGAGAAATAACTTCTTCCCAACTCAAGTCCTGTGCAATTTCTCCATCTTTCACCAAAAGAAAACGGTCAAATAAAGATTTTACATAGTACAAACGATGCTCAATTAGAACAACCGTTGTTCCTTTTTTCTTTAATTTCTCCAAAATTAAAAATAGGTCAAATGTTGCTTTCATATCCAAATTTGCTGAAGGCTCATCTAAAATTAAAACTTTCGGATTCATTGCATAGATACTTGCAATAGCTATCTTTTGTTTCTGTCCGCTTGATAATTCAAAAACGGATTTTCCTTTCAGTTCCTCAATATCCAATTCCACATATACTTCTTCTACTCTCTGTTTGATTTCATCTCTTGATTTGCAGATGGTTTGAAGCCCAAAAGCTATTTCTTCATCTGTCGTTGTCGTGAAAAACTGACTTCTTGGATCTTGAAATACAGTCCCTACAATATGTCCTACTTCATGAAGTAATAGTTTGCTTATATCTTTTCCGGACGCAAAGGCTTCCCCTTGCATTTTGCCTTTGTAATAATGTGGAATAAGACCATTCATTACACTTCCAAGAGTGCTTTTACCACTTCCACTTTTTCCTGAAATTAAAACAAATTCACCTTTTTTAATTTCAAGATTGATATTTTTTAAAGCAGTTCGCCCATCTTCCCATTCATAAGAAACATCTTTTAACAAAATCATGGTTACACCTCATACTGAGCTTTCCATAATTTTGTATAGTATCCATCTTTTGCAAGAAGTTCGCCATGCTTTCCTTTTTCAAGTAAATTTCCTTTTTGGAATACGAGAATTTGGTCAGCTTTTTGAATTGTTTTTAAATGATGAGCCACTACAAGTACAGTTCTATTCTTTGCAAGTTCTGTAATGGCATCTTGTATCAAAGATTCATTTACAGGATCAACATTACTTGTCATTTCATCAAGAATTAAAATCGGTGCATCTTTTAGAAAAGCTCTTGCAATAGATATTCTTTGTCTTTGTCCACCTGAAAGAAGCCCACCATTTTCGCCAATATCAGTTTCATAACCTTTTGGTAAACTCATAATGAAATCATGTATCCTTGCCTTCTTTGCAGCTTTAATGATTTCCTCTTTTGTAGCTCCTTTTTTACCTACTCTGATATTTTCTTCAATCGTGTTATCAAACAGCTCCACATTCTGCATGACAATGCTTATACGGTCTAAAAGCTCATCATAAGGAATATCCCTTATATCAATTCCCCCGAGTGTAATTTTTCCTTTATGCACATCATAGAATCTTAGAAGTAAGTTGGTTATAGTAGTCTTTCCAGAACCAGATTCTCCAACTAAAGCTGTCATTGTTTTTTCAGCAATAGAAAAGCTTAAATTTTCCATTTTAAATTCATCTTTTTCATAGGAAAAGGCAATGTTTTCAAAAGCTATATCATTATCTTTCGGAACAATACCGTCCACTTTGTCCGATATTACATCTGCATATAAAATTCTTGAAAGTCTTTCGTAACTATCAACTGCCGAAACATAGTACATATAGTGTTGTTCCATAGAAGCGAACGGCTTATAAAACTCTTTTGAAATTACTGCAAAGATAATAAAATGAAGTACATCAAGACTTCCCTTTGTAACAAGTATTGCTCCTGCAATTAAAAGAACTAAATATCCAATATCCAGTAAAAAACCAAATATAGATAATTGTTTTGCCTTGAATCTTGAAGCTGCTTTGCTTGTTTCTCCAAACTTTTTTGTCTTATTCATAAGCTCATTATCCAAGCTCTTATTGTTTGAAAAACTCTTTAATACAGGTATTCCTCTAACATATTCAACAAATAAGCTAACCATATCAAGAAGTGCTGAGTTGTTCCGATTCTCTATTCTTTCAGATTGCTTAATTGTCAGATATAGAAAGATAAGTGCAATCGGAACGGATACTGCCATAATAATAGAAAGTTTTAAATCAATACTTGCAAGACCGATAAATACGACTGCACCTATCAAAAAATCACCAAACATTCTTGACCACATATGTCCTACAACAAGGGACATATTATCAACATCTTTGTGTAAAATTGTATTTATTTCCCCAAGTCGTTCATTGGTATAAAATCCCAAACTGAATTTCTTTAATTTGATAATCATGCGTTCTCTTATTTGCTGAACAATATCAAAACCAGCACTATGCTTTTTCATATCTGCAACCATGTTACAAATGCCTTTGAATACAACAAGGAGTGCAATCGCAATAAAATATTTATATAGGCTTGCTAAGCTCGTTCCATCAAAGATTTGGAAAAGTATAGAAAATACGATAACAATCATAGTTATGGAGCTTAATCCATAAAGGGCAAAGAATACACTTGATATAATCAAATCTCTCTTGCCGGTTTTTGTAAGCAGTTTTAACATTTCTCTAAACATTTTCTGTTACCACCTCTTTCAAATTCCATCTATCTACCTTGTTCTGTGCTTCCACCATATCCTTATAGAACTCACATCTTTTCATCAGCTCTTCATGGCTTCCTGTATCAAGAACAACACCCTTGTCCATAACTATAATTTGGTCTGAATCTCTAATCGTATTTAGATGATGGGCAATTGTAATGATAGTTTTATCCTTACTTAAATCATCAATCGCTTCGCCGATTAGTCTTTCATTTTCACTATCAACAGCTGCCATTGCTTCATCTAATATTAAAATCGGTGCATTTTTCAGTATCATTCTTGCTATGGAGATTCTTTGTTTTTCTCCACCGGATAACTTGACTCCCATTTCACCTACTCGTGTTTCATATCCATTTGGTAAAGCAGAAATAAAATCATGACACCTTGCTTTCTTTGCAGCTTCTATCACTTCTTCTTTGGTTGAACCGACTTTACCGATGGCTATATTTTCAAAAATGCTTAAATCAAAAAGGATAACCTCTTGTTGCACACTACCAATCAACATTGAAATATTTTCTTGACTATATTCTTTTATGTCTTTTCCATTTATCAATATCTGTCCTTCGTCTGCATCCCAAAATCCCATAAGCAAGTTAGATACGGTACTTTTCCCACAACCGCTTGCTCCGACAAAGGCATTCAAGCTATTTTTCTTAAAAGTCAAATGGATATTTTTAAGCTCAAAGCTATCTTTTCCGTATGCAAAATTCACATCTTTAAATTCTATGTTTCCAAATTCTAAACCTTGTTCTGTCTTTTTCTTTGGAAGTGGAACTGTTAATACTTTTCCTATCGCCTTTAACGCTTCCTTAAACACAATAGAAAAATGTTGCAATGTAGCTGTCTTACTTATAGATGCAGTAAAAGCAGATGATAAAATTATTGCAAGAATAAAATTAGGAGTTGTAATATTCCCATAATAAAGAAAGATACTTCCCAAAATCATGACAATTACCACTCCAATTTCCATAAATATGTCAATGAGTCCCATTGGAATTGTGATTGCTCCCATGCTCTTTTTAACCCAGTAAATATATTCCCTTGCCGTTTTTAATGTTCTTTCGCTAATCTCCTCTTCTTTCGCAAAAGCTTTAACAACAGAAATATTTTTTACATATTCCATCAGTTCTTCTCTCATCTTATTTTCATGATTAAAGTAAATCGAAAAGTTTTTATCCATTGTTTTCTGTGAAAGAACTTTTACCAAATACATGAGTGGAACTCCGGCAATCATTCCAAGAGCAAGACGCCAATCCACAAAAATCATAGCTACAAAAATAATGGTAGGCAGAAGTGTAACTGACATTATTTCAGGAAGACCATGAGCAAGGTATACTTCCACTTGTTCCACATCATGCTGAACAATGTTCGTAAGCTCTCCTGTATTATGTTCTTTAAAGAATCCCAAACTTAGTTTTTTCAGATGATTGATAATATCTAACCTAAGTTCTGTCAATTTTTCATAGGCTTTCTCATGAGCAACCTTTGCCTGTAAATAATAAAATACTCCTTTTAATACAAACGATATAAAGATTCCTAAGAAAATATATTTCAAATTATCTTCGCTAATATTGTTTGTAATTAAGGAACTAATCAAATATACAAGTAAGATTTGTGGTATCAAATCAAATACTATTTTTAAAGCAAGAAGTGAATTGGATAATCCGTTTTTCCCAATCACTTTTTTTCTTAATTCTTTTTCCGGCATGAACAACGCTCCTTTCAAAATTGAATAATATTGAATTTTAATTCAGTATTAGAGTTTAAAGTAAGACTTTGCCGATTAAGCAAAGTCATATTCCTAACAGATTTTCCGACATATTCGCCTTTATCTTAAGACTATCAACAATCAGACCATTTCATACAGCAAAAAACCATTGCCGCTCACCTGTTTCAAATGAGAAAGAATTGTTTCAAAGCCTTTCAACACCTCCTGAGCAGGCAAATCCCAGTCAGAAGCAACCTCATCAGCCAATTCATTTAGATTTTGCCAATCAAACGCAGTAAGCAACTCTTCTGCCGTTTCACTGTCAAATTTAACGCAGTCAAGAACATCTTCCGTCTCCGGTGCATCAAAGCGACCGTCTATATCCAGCTCTCCTTCGAAATAATCCCAAATAGCCATATAAATTTCACCGGAACAGCCACGTCAAATAATTCCTTTTTCTGTCCGTCTTTCACCAAATAAAAATTTGCAATTTATGACATAATTTTCTTCCTCCTTGTATATACATAATATAGAAACGAATCCCTATATCATCCAATTTTGTTTTTTGCAATTTTTTCCAAAATTTGAATGACCAACCAAACATTCGTCACTTGTATCGCACTTAAAGTAATAAATGTTTTTTTCTCTTTAAACTTAATATTTATTGTGTTTGACGGTTTGTCTATCCGATAATACTCTATTGTATTTAATGGATATAAACTGTCCTGTCCCCGTTTTGTTTCAATTAAATTTCCATTTTTCAATTGAATTTTATAATCATTTAATCCATACTGTAAAACAACATCGACAGCATTTATATCTTCCGGAATATCCCCTCCCAACTGATAATTTGCATAATGCTTAGGCACAGAATCTATCTCCTCTCTACTCGGAGAAATTTGTAAACTATATTCCTTTTGATTGCTCGTTAATATTGTTATTACACGATAAGGTGTAATTTTATCTAAATAAAAATTTGATTTTACTGCTTTAATATCTCCAAAATATAATTTGATATCCTCACCTTTACCCATAAAAACAACAAATCCATCCTCAATCAGAGCTATCTTTTCAATATGGTTTTTTCCAAATATTTTTTGTGAAAATCCCTTTGATGTATTATTGATTATTTTTTTATACATTGTTTCTCCTTTTGATAATACATATATTTTTGTAATTTCAGCATTTTTCAATAGCATGTATATTACAGGGATTCCACTCCCTTGTAATAACACCTTGCAATAAGTTTTAGCATATCTTTTGCCCACTTTTCACTTTGATAGTGTCTTGCTATTTCAAGAAGTCCCTCTGTAAAGTTATTGGCTAAAATATGGGCAAGCATCAGATCATATTCCTCTTTCGATTGTCTTTTCAAGCTCACTTCAATATGAACCTGCATTTGTGAAATAAGTTTTTGTTTTGCTTCTGTATGCTTTGTACCTGAGCTTTTATCCATTAAAATAATTAACTTCTTACGCTCTTTTAAAAGTTCATGGATATAGTTCTCGCCCACTTCATCAAATCTTTCGGACGCAGTGCCTTTTTCTAATGACTCTTCATCATTAAAAGCCGATTCAAAATTTATATAAACAGAACTTACTACTGCATCAAACAAAACTTCCTTATTTTTGAAATAGGTATAAATTAGTGCCACAGGAATATCTGCTTCTTTTGCAATTTCTGTTAATTTGGCACCTCTATAGTCTTTTTCATAAAACACTTTTTCTGCTGCATCGAGTATTCTATTTCTAACTTCTTCTTTTAATACCTGTGCCATAGCACACCTCTTCCTATTTCAATACTGAATTTATATTTAATAATAAATTTCTATTCAATATTTGTCAAGCTGACCTTACTTTTTTATAACTATCTTTTCTCTCATTAATTTTTCGTTTTTCTTTAGTTTCTTCTTTTGTTGCTTCAAAGTACTAATAAAATAAATTTCTATCCTTTACCTTGATATTAGCCTTTCTTTGTGTTTCTTTTATAGGCGAAAATTTTTGCGATAAAAACACATTGACTATTTTTGTTGCAAGTTCCTCAAACTTTTCATAGCAATTATTGCCCTCTTATTCAAAATCATATCTTATAAATTTTGCATATCAATCTTTCAATCTGTTTGGCTTTTAATAAAGCTTGCCTTTCTCTTTTTCTAAAATATTTTTCAAAACTTATCCATAATTTTAGACTCCCTTTCAGATTTTTGCTTTACTTAACTTATATCTAGTTTTAAACGCAAAAAAACGGCAAGTTGTCAAGTAAATAAAAATAATCATAGTGGGTAAACATATTGGCAATTTGAAATTTTGTAGGGTCTAGTTGTATAAAACTCCTTTTTAGAATGAGATTGAATCTTATTCTGAAAGGAGGTTTTTTATTTATGATTAATGATTCAATTAGTTCTATCATCGCTCTTAAAGATGATGAAGTAGAATACTGTAAAGAGGTAATATCTAAAAAGAATAATAAAGATGTACACACCTTCTATGTACGCTTAGTAAACCACGGAGGTAGATGCCCTTATGATACTAAGTTTAGATAACGGGTATACATCCTACTCACCGGATAAACTAACTAACAAGGTTAAGAAATCAAGTAATCACATAAAAAGGAAATGATAAATCACTCCATCATTTCCTTAACTTTAGGTAAAACCCCACGTTTTTTCAAAGGGTTTTCCTACAAAATTTCAAAGGTTTTTCCAATCAATCCTACGAAATTTCAAATTAACGATTCTTGGTCTAACTTTTGGGCTTCACTTCAAAGTCTTTATTGCTGTTGTCTTTTTCTAATACCCAACAGAACAAGTAAACTTCCTGAAACAAACATCAACCAAGCGTATAGAAACAGATTGGTTCTATCTTCTGTTTTTGGTACGGTTTTGTTTGGTGGTGTTGGCGGAGCTTCTTTCTCGTTAGTGATGGTGAAACCGTCTTTCATGCTTCCTCCATAGACTACCTTATACTGCTTGCCATCAAATTTAATGGCATTTCCATCTTCTCCAACTTCTTTGACTGTGTATTTGTAGTAGTCTGTACTTCCAAGTCCATTTGCCACTTCAAGATTCTTAAACTCTCCACTCCAGTTATTGTCCTTTGTCAGCTCAAGTTTCTTTCCTGTAGGATTACCGTCTTTATACAGTTCCACGGTAATTTTATCTGTTGGAGCTATAATGTTGTTTTCCTTATGGTCTTTCCATAGCTTTGTTACCTTGACCTCTCTGATTGGAGGTTCCATCTGTGTCCATGGTTTTTCCTTTTGGTTAGTGATGGTGAAACCGTCTTTCATGCTCCCTCCATAGACTACCTTATACTGCTTGCCATCAAATTTAATGGCATTTCCATCTTCTCCAACTTCTTTGACTGTGTATTTGTAGTAGTCTGTACTTCCAAGTCCATTTGCCACTTCAAGATTCTTAAACTCTCCACTCCAGTTATTGTCCTTTGTCAGCTCAAGTTTCTTTCCTGTAGGATTACCATCTTTATACAGTTCCACTTTAATCTTTTCTATCGGAGCTTCGCTTAAGTTATTTCCTGAACTATCTTTCCACTCTTTAGTAACTTTGATAGTTCTTGTTGGTGGTATCATCGGTGTCCACGATGGGAATTTTTTATTGGTAACAGTTAATCCATTTTGTATATTTCCTCCGTAGGTAACCTTGTACCAATCTCCTTCAAGCTGAATGGAATTAGCCATTTCTCCTACTTCCTTTACAGTATAGATATACTCATTTCCTTGAGAATCCATTTTATCCAAGTCTGTCCAAGTATGGGTAGTTGTTCCGTTTGTCAGTTCAATCGGACTTCCTTCATTTTGTCCATTCTTTAAAAGCTGTAACTTAATGGTAGGATGCTCCCCTGCCACATCTTCCCATGCTTTCGTTACTTTTACTTTTATTTTGTCTTGCACATTCTTAATAATCAATGTGCCTGTCGGATCGGTTTCGTAATGAACTGTATAGCCTTGCGGTACATCTTTTTCTTCTACCTTATACTTAATAGGTGAACCATCTGCAGCATATTTTCTAAGTCCTGTAAAGGTATGTTTCCAACCTTCACTTTTTTTAAGCTCATATTCCTGCAAAATAGTCTCACTTCCTTCTGCTTTAAGCTGTACTGTTACGGAATCACCGATTTTTCCCACCCATTTCTTTTCTACCGATATTGAAATCTTTTCAATTTCTTCAGGTTGTTTTTTATTCACAACAGTTAATTCTACATTTTCTTTTTCTGATTCATATTCTTCTTGAAAATCCCATCTATGACTTTCCCCACCTATAATATTTACTGTATCTGCAATTATACAACCATCAACATTTTGTCCTACATTAATAGTATTCCCGACTGCTAAAATACTGCCTTGAAATCTTGCTCTATTAATATTTATGACTTGATTTATAGCTCTATTTTTAAAATTCCATAGAACTTTCGCATCACTAAAATCTTCTGTTTCATGATTATTTCTATCTGTCCCATCTGTATATTGCAATTTGATTTCTGCACCTATATTTATAGTTTGTGCATTTTTTGTATCAACATTTATAACTATGTTCGGACCATTTTTCTTTATACCTTTTATAGTTATTGGTCTGTCTTTTTCCAATTCTTCTTTTGTTAAATCTAGGTATATAGTTTTTGGTGAACCAATATTTTTATCAGTAATGGAAAAATTATGATTGTTTGTATTGAGAATATATCCTTGTAAAGTAGATATTTCCTTAAAGTAGTAATCACCTTTTTCTAAATTATTTACAATAATTTTCCCATTTGATGTTTTATGTTTTGAAATAGGTTTATTTTCACCTTTTTTATATAATGCAAATTCAACATTATCTAAAGGTTTCCCATCTTCATCAGTTTTTGTTAAAACAGCAGTGCCTAATTTAGAAGATTTAACTTTACTAACATCAAAATATCTGTTATTTTCATCATTAAAATTTTTTTCTACTCCATCAGTTTGCAAATTAGAAGCTAACTTGTCTGAGCTTTCTTTTAATAATTGAAACTCTTTTTCGAAATCTATATATTTACTGCCATTTTTATCTTGATAAATTTCATCTTTTGTCAAATGATCCAATTTATTTCCATTTGCGGCAACTTTATTCCCATTATCTACTAAGGTTAAATTTACTTTTTCTCCAAAAACCGCCTTATTTTTTCTGTTTCCATTTGAACTTACGAAAGAACTGCTTTGAATATAACCGGCATTTTGAATATAGGAAATATCTGTATTTAGCTTTCCTTCTTTAATTCTAGTTCCAAAGTTACTTTGTGCATCCAAATCCCCAACAGCAAGATTTCCGGCTGTATCAGCCGTTAGTTTTGCTTTATTAGCAAATATATGAAAATATTTAGCTATCCCTAAAAGACCATATCTCTTTAAATCAGTGTCAACTTGTCCTGCCTCTTTTGCTTCAAATGTGCCATTCTTATTTAATTTGGGATTAACAGACTTCTCAGCAACTTTTTTCTCAAAAGTAATGCCTAGTTTACTTTTTCCATTATTGTTATCAGTAACTTCACTTACAATCGCACTATCTGAAATTGTTTCATGTGCTTCTTTTGCCACAACAACGTAAGGAACAAAGTTTGACAAAATAATCATAATCGCTAGCAACAATGTAGTCATTTTTTTCTTCATTTTTCTTCTCCTTAATTTTAAAGTCAACCAAAATAGTACATAAGAAAATTTCGGATCAAACAAAACAGACTTTAAATGTCAATAATATTAGACTTTTTAAACCATTTTATAGTACAATAAATAAAACAGATTTGGCATGGATTTTAGAACTTTTGTAGAAGTGTTTTACCTGTAAATTAAAGTCTACCTTTATTGCCACTTTATGGTGAAAATTGTTTGAAAAAGATGTTATATTTATCCTTTTATTGTTGATATATGCTTTTCTTCCTTTAGCCATTTTGCCGGCAAGGTATGACTAATTCCCAAATTTTTTGCTCCTTGCCTTATACTGATTTCTTTCTTTTTCCATCTATGTGCTACTTCGTGAAATTCCTTTGGAATTTCTTTTTTAGTTCTTCCATAAGTCCTCCTTTTCGTCCCACGAAAAATGAGTTGCTGGCGAATTGAGACGAGGGTATTTGTACCGACTTCCCTATCGTTAGATTTTGGTCTAACTTTTTGGGGGGTCACATCACACTTCATCTCCTTTTTTTAAATCTAGGGAAGATACATCTTCTAAAAGACATACTTTAAAAGCACTGCCTACCATTTCTTCCAATTGCCTACGAATACAATCGACCACCGGTATAACACAAAGCTTATTTTTAAAAGGATGGAAACCAATTTGTTGACACTTCATAAAACTACCCTCTTCCTGTGTATAAGAACACCAAATTATTATCTTCTAACTTTTGCGAAATGAAAGTAACCCGATTTAACTTATGAATACCAATGTCTTGATCCGGTTCTGATAACAAAGTCCCCACAAAAGTATCCCCATTTACCCCTTCAATACGAATCCATGCGCACTCCACCTGTGTTCCTTCTTGAGCAAAATACACAAATATATCATCCACAAAGAACATATCACGGTATTTATCTAATAATTCTTGCGTTCTTGTCCAAGCAATATCATCCGCCACATTATATTCGGATAATACTGCCACTTTATTATGATAACGCTTTAATAATTGCTTATCTTGAACAATCTCAATTTCTTCATTCGGAATACGTTGAGCCCTAATGAAAAAACGATGTTCTTCATGGCTGTCAAAGAAATCATAACCATCTTTTCCACGCTTAGCAGCGCAAATTACTTCAAAAGTAAAACCGGCTGTATGATCAATATACCCATAGCTCAATAGACAATCAGCTTCTTGGATACTCGGGTAATCTTTTAATCCCTCTAAATAAATCTCCTGCATCGGGATGGTACAAAAATGATGGTCAAAGGGTCTAAATCCCGCCTCACAATACTTCATAAATTCACTTCCTTTTAATGACTATGGTCTACTTATTCTTTGTGCCTTCATGTTAGCATTACAACTCTTTTCATAACCGGCTAAAAAGGGGAGAAAAATTGTATAAAAAAGCACAAGTTTTCACTTGTGCTACTCCAATACTTTTGAAATCATCGGCACTACTTGTTTCTTACGAGAAATAATACCGGTTGCGAAGCATCCATCTTGGTTTTCCAGGAAAGCCTTTAAAGCTTCTTCTTTCTTTGGTCCAACCGCCATAATATAAGAGCCAAGACCTAAAGGATCCGTAAATAAGAATAAAATCAAATCAAACTTCTGTTGACTCATGATGTCACTAACATATGGCTCAAAACGCTCTTTCACCGCTTCAAACTCTTCAATCGTGCGACATGGTTGTTGCCCAATTCCGACTTTAAAATCACCAAAGCGGAATTCCTTGAAATCATCGTACATAATCGCTACATTTTCTTTCGCCACTAAATCCGAAGTCGCATTCATCATTTCCTGATATAACTCTAAAGCACTAATGCCGGCAATCCTTTCCAACTCTTCAACCGCCACTTCATCCTCTTTCGTAGTTGTTGGCGACTTCAAGCACATCGTATCATTGATAACACCACCCAAAAGTAAACCTGCCATATCTTTAGAAATCTTAATGTGTTCATCTTTATAAAAATAATAAATAATAGTTGCTGTACTACCAATAATACGACAGGTAATGCGAATCGGTTCGGGAGAAATAAAGCCGGCAATACGATGATGATCCACAATTTCAATGACCCTCGCCAAGTTAATATCATCCACCGCTTGTGTCTTTTCGTTATGATCGACTAAAATCAATTCTTTCTTGTGGTAATTAAATAAGTGATAACGAGAAATAGCTGCCACAACCTTGCCATCCTTATCCAATACCGGATACGTACGGAAACGTGTTTTTGCCATCTTCTTACCAACTTCTTCAACACCCTCATTTTCTTTAAAACACATCACCTCTTTTTTAGCAATCGCTGAAACGGAAGGAACCTGATAAATCAAACGACTGACTTCTAAGACGGTTCGATGACAATGAAGAACAGAAGTATTATGTTTCTTAGCCAATTCTAAAGTAACATCATCCAACCAATTTTCACCACAAACAATAAGTAAAGAAACACCTGCTTCAATCGCAAAGCGTTGTGATTCTGGTGTATTACGAACAATCACTATCGCTTCATTTAATTCCCTTGAATTATCGCTTAGTGACGGTTGTACAAAGACCTTTCCATTTGTTTTAAAATCTTTTGTTTGATGAAAATAATGACCTTCTAAGACATGAAGGACATGATCCAAACGAATGGTAGAAACCAATTGTTCCAATTCATCCGCCGGTTTTAACCAAACACGGCTAAGGTCAGACATGGAAACAACTCCATCAAGTTGACCTTTTTCATCAACGATAAATAAACCTTTATTCTTTCTAGCTAAAACATATTCTAGCGCATCATGAATAACAGTATCTGCGGAGATACATAAAGCCTCATCTTTATCAATTTCTGCTAGTGTACAACTTCCTTTCAACAATAAAGATGGTGCTTCAAAATGATATTTCTTTAATAAAAACTGTGTTTCAGCCGGTGGACAGCCTTGTGCTCTTGCGACAGCGTTAATTCCTAATTTTTGTTTTAAATGAGCATAGGCAATCGCCGCTACAATCGAATCACAATCGGGGTTTTTATGTCCAACAACGTAAATTTCCTTATCTTTCATAATTTCATTATGGAGAATACTAGTTAGACAGTCCTAACAATTTTCCATCATTTTTTTGTAAAAAAAAGGATGATTTATCACCATCCTTGCTCACCTATTTTACTAAAGTAGCGCCTAATTGACGACAAGCTTCTAACCCGGCTTCATCTGGTGTTAAATTAGCAATAACACCATCTTGAACAAGATTAGCACCAACAGCGACTACGCGATCTTGCCATTCACGCATCCAGCCGCCATCGCCCCAGTCATAAGAACCAAATAAGCCGATTGTCTTACCCGATAATTGACCCTCTACTTCTTGGAACATTGGTTCAAAAGTACCTTCTTCCAAGTTTTCAGCACCATAAGCTGAACATCCAAAAGCGATTGCATCGTAGTTCGCCACATCACTGGCTGTAAAATCACCGGCTTCAATCAATTCAACTTCAGCACCAGCACTTTGAGCTCCAGCCACAACAGCTTCCGCCATCATTTGACAATTTCCCGTAGCACTGTAATAAACAACTGCTAATTTTGCCATTTGTTATTCCTCCTAATTTTCTTTATAATCCTACATTAACAAGCCTAAAAGTTAGTGTCAACTAACAAGCTCTTATTTTGGCTCAAATAACACAACTTTCCCACTTTTTCTCGTTTTCTTGAGATCAATTAAACGCTGATTTTCTGACCCACGAAATTGCAACTGAATATTTTTCTTTTGCCACATAAACGGACCATCTACTAGAACATCCAATAAATCCAACATTTCATCGGTACAATAACCATATCTTCTTCCCCCAGTTACTAAATCCCGATCATAGACAAAGCCCGTATATGACCAATAATTCTTCTCTGGATAACGCTTCTTCGCTTCTCGTAATAGCTTTACAAGTTCCTTTTGATTTTCCAGTTCAAATGGTTCACCACCTAAAAGAGTTAATCCTTCAATATACGGTTTGTTCATGGCTTCTAAAATATAATTTTTTGTTTCTTCTGTATATGGCTTTCCATAACAAAAATTCCATGTTTGTACATTAAAGCAACCCTTACAACGATTGGTGCAACCTGACACAAAGATAGAAACACGTATACCCGGTCCATCCGCAATGTCATATTCTTTGATATTACCGTAATACATGGTCACCCCCCTTTTAGAAAAAACGATTGTTTTAACAACCGTCTTTATTATAAATGTAAAACACGTTCCTTGATTTCTTGTGTACGACCTTGGTTCCAGAATTGTGTGCCAATATAACCACAAGTACGACGAGCCACATTCATCTTATTTTGATCGCGATTTCCACAACATGGACATTGCCAAACCAACTTACCTCCCTCATCTTCGACAATCTTGATTTCTCCCGAATAACCACATTCTTGACAATAGTCTGACTTCGTATTCAATTCCGCATAAGTAATGGTTTCATAAATATGACTCATCAAAGCCAATACCGCATCAATATTATTTTGTAAGTTAGGGACTTCCACATAAGAAATTGCTCCCCCAGGAGATAAGGCTTGGAAATTCGCTTCTAAACTCAACTTATCAAAAGCATTGATTTCTTCTTGCACATGCACATGATAAGAATTTGTGATGTAATTATGATCCGTTACACCTTCAATAATTCCAAAACGCTCTTGTAAGCATTTCGCAAATTTATAAGTGGTACTTTCCATTGGTGTTCCATAAACAGAGAAATCAATATTGGTTTCTGCTTTCCATTTAGCACAAGCATCATTCAAATGTTGCATCACACGTAAACCAAATTCTTTACCTCTTTCAGAAGTAATGGTTTCACCGGTCATATACTTCACACACTCATTTAAACCACCATAGCCAAGTGAAATTGTTGAATAACCATCAAATAGTAACTTATCAATCACTTCACCCTTTTCCAAGCGAGCAATCGCACCATATTGCCATAAAATTGGCGCAACGTCTGACGGCGTGTTCAACAAACGATTATGACGAATCATCAAAGCCTTATAACAAAGTTCTAGTCGATCATCAAAAATCTTCCAAAATGTTTCCTCCGTTTGACTAGAAGAACAAGCAATATCCACCAAGTTAACGGTAACAACCCCTTGATTAAAACGACCATAGTATTTATGTTCATACTGATAATTTTCCGCCTTCGCAAGATTACCTTTACCAGCATCCGTGAAACGGTCTGGTGTTAAGAAACTACGGCAACCCATACATGGATACACATCACCCTTAAGTTGTTTCATCACCTTCGCTGAGATATAGTCAGGAACCATTCGTTTTGCGGTGCATTGAGCCGCCAACTTTGTTAAGTAGTAATACTTAGAATTTGGATAAACATTGTCTTCATCCAAAGCATAGATAAGCTTAGGGAAAGCCGGTGTAATCCAAACCCCTTTTTCATTCTTGACCCCTTGCATACGTTGTTTCAACATTTCTTCAATGATGAGAGCTAAGTCTTGACGAGTTTGACCAGCTTCCACTTCATCTAAGTACATAAATACCGTCACAAATGGAGCTTGACCATTGGTTGTCATTAAAGTAATGATTTGGTATTGAATGGTTTGCACACCCGTTTTGATTTCTTTACGAACGCGAAGTTCCGCCAATTTTTCAATTTCTTCTTCACTACAAGTCACACCGGCTTCCACCATTTCCTTGCGGACACTTTCATGGTGCTTCTTACGAGAAATCTGCACAAAAGGAGCTAAATGAGATAAGGTAATCGTTTGCCCACCATATTGATTAGAAGCCACTTGAGCAATAATCTGTGTCGCAATATTACAAGCCGTCGCAAAGCTATGTGGTTTTTCAATTAAAGTTCCGGAAATAACCGTTCCGTTTTGTAACATATCTTCTAGGTTAACCAAGCAACAGTTATACATTGGTTGCGCAAAATAATCGGAATCATGGAAATGAATAATGCCTTTTTCATGTGCTTCCCAAATTTCTTGTGGTAAAAGAAAACGCTTAGTAATATCCTTGGAAACTTCCCCAGCCATATAATCACGTTGCGTACTATTGACAGTTGGATTTTTATTGGAATTCTCTTGTTTCGCTTCTTCATTACTTCTTTCCAATAACGAAAGAATTTTCTTATCCGTCGTATTGGCTTTACGCACCAAAGCTCTTTCATAACGATAGGTGATATAGTTGTGCGCCACTTGATAAACCTTCGCTTCCATTAAGGCATTTTCCACCATATCTTGAATTTCTTCGACGGATACCGAACGGTTTAAAGCTTCACACTTTTTCACCACCTCTTGACTAACTTGTTCAACGGTTTCTTCACTTGTTTGATAACGAGCATCGGTTGCCTGATTAGCTTTTTGAACGGCTTTTTTTATTTTATTAGCATCGAATAAGACTTCTTCTCCACTTCTTTTAATCACTTTCATATAACTTCCCTCTCCATATCCAACAAATTAGTTGCATACGCAACTAATTAAAGCTGTAACGATATAGTACAACTAAGAAATCAAAATTTCAATCCAAATCATCTCAAAAAACAAGTTTATTTTTTGTGAAGAAAAACACAACAATCAAAAGCTTTTAAACAAAGGACTTTTAGCTATTTTCATTTTCATAAAAAAGGAAATCCTATACGACTTCCAATACTTCCTTTGAATGCTCTTTTGGCTTCACCTTTTGAAACGTCTTTTCAATAATACCTTCTTCATTAATAAGATAGGTAGACCGTTCAATACCCATATATTTTCTACCATACATTGACTTTTCCACCCAAACCTCATAAGCTCGGATCGCTTGTAAATCCGGATCCGACAATAAAGTGAAAGGAAGATGGAAAGCCTCTTGAAACTTCTTATGTGATTTCACACTATCCTTGGAAACACCTAAAATAACTGTTCCTTTTTCTTGAAATTGCGGGTAGTTATCTTTAAAACCACATGCTTCACTGGTACAACCACTTGTATTATCTTTTGGATAAAAATATAAAATAACCTTCTTCCCCTTATAATCATCCAAACAATGTTTCTGACTATCTTGGTCCAACAATTCAAAAGCCGGTGCCTTTGTTCCTACTGCTAACATTTCAATCTCCTTTTCTCCTATTATCTATATTTTCAAGCGTTTATTCCAGGGAAACGCTTGAAAGGTTTACTGAAAACAACGAAGTAACTAATTCCTAAACCAATCCCTATTCCAGAGAGAATATCACTTGGCCAATGTACATAGATGACCATACGACTAAACGCCATCATTAAGGCAAAAGTCGTGACCCAATATCGATATTTGGCATGTGACCAAAGGAAAACTCCCGCTACTGCAAAAGCACTAGCACTATGCCCCGATGGCCAAGAATAATCTTGTGGACAAAAGTTTCCTTTTAAGAAAACAGGATAAACCATACAAGGTCTTGGACGATGAAAAAGTGGTTTTAACATTATGTTAACAAGAATGAATTCAATCAATAATGATACTAGTCCCAAAAGTGCTATTTTTCTAGTCCTTTTAAAACAAAGTAAAAGTAATAAAAAGAAAATCCAAACTTCACCATGTTCTCCAATCCAACCAAGAAATTGGCTAATTTGAACTAGGAAAGATGCTCCAAAATATTTTTGTATTGCTAGTAAAATAGTTTGTTCCATATAATTTTATATTTTAAGCTTCTTTTCTAATTTTGAACATTCCCTAAAATACACATTTAATTGTACTAACTTGAAAATGATTTTCATATTGACATTCCGGTTCATTCTTTTAAAATGAAAATGGTTTTCAAATTCTAGGAGGTTTCAACATGAGTCAATCTAGATCTAATTACCATACCAAGCAAAAAGAATTGATTCAAACATTTTTTAAAGAACAGCCTGGTATTCATTTTACAATTGCCGGTGTTTACAAAGCTTTACAGGAAAAAAATAGAACGATAGGCATGACCACACTTTATCGTCAAATTGAAGCCCTAGTCAAAGAAGGTGTTTTACATCAGTATCCTTCTATTCCTGGTGAAGCCGCTTGTTATGAATACTTATGCGAACACCAACAAGTTTTTGTCCATTTCCGTTGTGAAAACTGTGGGAAATTATATCATCTTCCTTGTGAAGATATTAAAGAAATCCGGAATCGACTTCAAGAAAACCATCGTTGCCAAATTAATTTAACGAAAACCGTCTTTGTTGGAAAATGCCAACAATGTTTAGAAAGGGAAATTCAATGAAATTATTTAAAAAAATAGTATTGGCTATAGTTCTATTTACAACTATCTTCGTTAGTGCTTGTTCCACAAAGCCAACCAGTAAGACAAGTACCAAAAAAATGAAAGTTGTGGTCGCAATCTATCCAGCGTACGATTGGATAAAAGAAATTATGGGGGATAACTTTAAAAATGCGGAAGTTACTTACCTTTTAGATAAAGGGGTGGATTTACATAGCTACCAAGCCAGTGTGGAAGACATCGCAAAAATTAAAGAAGCCGATCTTTTCTTACACGTTGGTGGCGAATCCGATAAATGGGTAGCTGATGCTTTGAAGGATCCGAAAAATAAAAATCGTAAAGTTATCAACATGGTTGAAACGATTGGTAAAAAAGCTTTAGAAGAAGAAATCGTTGAAGGCATGCAAAAAGACCATGATCACCATCACGAACATGAACACAAAGAAGATCATAAACATGATGAAAAACACAATCATGACCATAAACACGAAGAAGAAAAACCAGAACTAGATGAACACGTTTGGCTATCTTTAGAAAACGCAAAGAAGTTGGTACAATCTATTTCTGATCAACTGATTGCTCTTGATTCCAATCATAAAGAGCTTTACAGCAAAAATACCAAGGAATACCTAGCAAAGTTAGATAAGCTACAAGGTCAATATAAAGAAGTCATTTCCCAAGCCCAAAATAAAACGTTGGTCTTTGGTGACCGTTTCCCATTCCGTTATTTAACTCATGAATTTGGTTTGAAGTACTTCGCCGCTTTCTCCGGTTGTTCAGCCGAATCAGAAGCAAGCTTTGAAACCATTGCATTCTTAGCTAAAAAGGTGGATGCTTTAGGCTTAAAGAACATCTTAGCCATTGATGGATCCAATCAAAAAATTGCTAAAACAATCATTTCCAATACCAAAACAAAAGACCAAGGAATATTAACTTTAGATTCCTTACAAACATCTACCACAAAGGATAAAACCTCTTATCTGGAGGCTATGCAAAAGAATTTAGAAACACTTAAAAAATATTTCAGCAACTAAAGAAAGGAGTAGCCATGGAACAACTTCTTGTTAAAGAATTAAGCACCGGTTATGAAAATCATGTCTTACATTCTCACATCAACTTCTCTGTTCATCAAGGGGATTATCTTTGTGTCATTGGTGAAAACGGAAGTGGAAAAAGCACACTATTAAAAACCATACTTGGTTTAATTCCTAACTTATCGGGGACCGTTCAATTCAATCCAAAGGTATCGATTGCTTATCTTCCCCAACAAAGAAATATCCAAGCTGATTTTCCTGCTTCCGTAAAAGAGGTTGTTCTATCCGGTTTTATTGCCCAGCTGAAATGGCGTCCTTTCTACAATAAAAAAGAAAAAGAAAAAGCTGCTTTCTTTATGAAAAAAATGGGTGTTTACGACCTGGCCGATAAAGCTTTTACCACCCTATCTGGCGGTCAACAACAGCGTGTTCTTCTAGCAAGAGCCTTATGTGCTAGCCAAGAATTTCTTTTTCTGGATGAACCGGTCGCTTCTTTGGATGAACAAGCAGCCAAAGAATTCTATGCCTTAATCGATCATCTTAATGAAAAAGAAAATATGACCATTGTTATGATTACCCATGATCGTTCTTATGCTTTAAAAAGAGCTAGCCATATTCTCAGTTTAGAAAAGGGCTTCTTCTTTGGCACAAAAGAAGAATACCTGGGAGGACAAGTATGAATACCTTATTATTGTATCTATCTTATCCTTTCGTTCAATATGCCTTTATTGTGACCATTTGTGTCTCTCTGTGTGCTTCTTTATTAGGGGTCACTTTAGTTTTAAAACGTTATTCTCATATTGGGGATGGTTTAAGTCACGTGGCCTTTGGGGCTATGACAGTTGCCGCGGTGACTGGTTTAACGAATGATATTTGGATCACTTTACCTTGTACCACCTTAGCGGCGGTAATCTTGTTATCTGGTCGCACAAAAATGAAAGGAGACGCAGGCATGGCTTTGGTGTCCGTCAGTTCCTTAGGTATGGGCTATTTGATTATGAATGTCTTTAGTAAGCGAGCAAATTTATCAGGTGATGTTTGTGCCTCATTATTTGGGGCAACCTCCATTCTTACGCTAAGTCTTGAAAAGGTGGTCTTATCGCTTGTTCTATCGGTTTTATTGATTCTTTTGTTTGTGTACCTGCACCACCGTATCTTTGCTCTAACCTTTGATGAAGGCTTTGTGAAAGCTACCGGTTTTAACACCAAGCTCTATAATCTTTTGATTGCAGTATTGATTTCTTTGGTTATTGTTTTAGCGATGAATTTAGTTGGCTCTTTACTTATCTCAGCTTTAATCATTTTTCCGGCACTTTCAGCCATGCGGTTGTACCATAGTTTTAAAGCGGTAACGATTTGTTCGACAGTGTTATCGGTTTTATGTTCTATTAGTGGATTGGTCTTATCCATCTTACTAGGTTCACCCGTTGGATCAACGATTGTGTTAATGGATATGATTGTGTTCATTGGTATATGGCTATGGGAAAAAGTGGAGGCTAAAAGATGAAGAAAATCATTGTGTTCATTACTGTATTTTTATTGGTAGGGGGTTGTTCCATGGTCTTTACAACACCAAAAAGTGATGTTCAAGTGGACTTAACACAACTATCTTCCACCATGGTGTATTCAGAAGTATCTCAGATGTTGATGCAACCAGAGGATTATATTGGTAAAAGTGTTCGGATAAAAGGCATGATTGTTCACTTTAAAGATGAGAAAACCCAGAAAACCTATGTGTCTTGCTTAATTATGGATGCTTTAAAGTGTTGTCAACAAGGGATTGAATTTGAATTAAAAGAAAATACTAAGTTACCTCGCGACGGAACGGAAATCACTTTAAAAGGAATCTATGATTTCCAACCTGATGACGTTGGTCATGCAGGAAAATTGAAAAATGCCGTACTAGAAAAAATAGAAGAGCCAAAATAGCCCTTCTATTTTTTTACTTTTAAAGTTCGCAAATAAGTCTTTTGTTCAAAGGTAATTCGATAACTCTCCAGAGCTTTTTGAATGGTCTTATTATGTGTCCATGTATCCAAATACTTTCCTTCCATATAAGGAAGTATTTTTTCATATTGTTTAGCTAGACCGGTCGCAAAATACCAAGCCACCATCATTTTGACATAATAGGAATCTAAGTGAACCTTTGTGACTAGTTCCACATATTCTAAAGTGAAATCATCACCTAAAAAATGTTCCATCAACATTCCTATCGCAAAACGAACTGTATATTCCTCTTCGGATTTTAACCATTTTCTTATGTAGACAAGTAGTTCTTGATGATATCTTTGAAATACCTTTGGTGACAGCATATCACAAACCGCCCAATTATTGATGTAAGGAAGAAATTGATTGACTTCCTTTAAGCACAAATCAAATTCTTTTATTTCTGCCAAAACGAGACCATGTAGTGAATTTTCATCCTGATATCTATGCGGAAGTGCCTTTAAAAAATCACGCACATCTTCTCTTTTAACTAATTGCTTCGCGTATTTTCTAAGCACAGGTGTACGAACACCAATGATTGTTTCTGGGTTTGTATTGGGAATTAATCTGCAAATAAAATCTCGATAGTTTAAATCCTGCTTACGAAAAAGCTCTTCTCTTATTTCTTCTACAATCATCTTTAGTTCCTCTCATGAAGATTAGCGATGGCTAAATGTCTTCGTATTCAATTTCTTTTTCTTCCAAGATATAAATGATTTTATCCTTTGGAATTTTTAAACACTAGAGCCTTTTTCAAGGTCATCATCTTACCTATGGTTTCTAACATCATTGACTTTAACTCTGAATGCCGCTCCACAAGTGTCGCAACATTTAAATCTAAATCAATAAATTTTTCCGTGAAGTCTCCTTTTCGTTAGTATACCATCGCTTCTTTAAACTCATAGGAAAGACATTCCCAACAATGCTAAAATGGTAGAGTACAAGGGAGAAAAAGATGAAGAAGAAACTTTGGAAAATACTTTATAGTGTATTATTACTTGCTAGTATGGTTGCAATATATGTTTTACATCCAAAACCAGCAAATAAGCTAACCCAAACCATTAAAACTCAAAAACCAACGGAAAAGAAAGAGGTGAAAAGCACAAAGACCTCTGCCACTTTGTTTATGGTTGGAGACTCCTTAATTCATAATTCTGTATATAAAGATGCGAAAAAAGGAAATACTTACGATTTCACGAAACAAATCGAACTCATAGGTCAAAGTGCAAAGCCTTATGATCTTCGTTATTACAATCAAGAAACCATCCTAGGTGGTAGTGCTTTAGGATTAAGTAGCTATCCGCTTTTCAACAGTCCGCAAGAATGGGGACAAAACATGATTGATCAAGGCTTTAATCTCGTTTCTACGGCAACAAATCATTCTTTAGATAAAGGTGAGGCTGGTATAATGGCGCAAAGAAAATTTTTTGATCAACATCCTGAAATTATTGCTGAAGGAACCTATACTTCCAAGCAAGCCCAACAAGCCATTCGCATTCATGAAGTCAATGGTATTAAGTACACGTTCTTTTCTTGGACCTATGGAATGAATGGTTTTAAAGCACCGGTCGGTAAAGACTATTTAGTAAATTGCTACGAAGGACGTGAACAAGAAATGTTGCAACAAATTAAAGAAGCTAAAAAACAAGTGGATGTAGTTTTAGTGGCTATTCATTGGGGCATTGAATATCAAGATATGCCTAGTCCTGAGCAAAAGCGCTTAGCCCAAGCTTTAGCCGATGCTGGTACAGATATTATCATTGGTAATCATCCCCACACCATTCAACCAATCCAATGGCTCAACAATCGTAAAAGCATTGTCTTTTATGCTTTTGGTAATATGATTAGTGACCAATGGAATCGTGAACAAAGTATGAATGGTTACATGGCTTCCATTCGCATCAATAAGACGATTGATAACGGCATCACGACCATTACGCTTGATGATTTAAAAACCGAATTTATTTATACTTATTCTAAGCCACGCAATCATAATTTTAAGGTATATCCTTATAGTCAGCTAAGCACTAAACTTTATCCAAATAAAGAGAAGATGAATAAAACTTTAACGAAAGTTATCACCGCTTTAGATTCTTCTATTCCCGTTAATAACATGCACTAAAAAAGAAGAGCATTTTACCCTTTACGAACGGTTGCAATCAATCATTTCTCATCTTGGAAACTAATTTTTGAATGCCTTCTTTTTGAAATTAATCTATACCATCACTTCATTCTTTTATTTCTATCTTTATTAGAAAATGCCAAAACCATGTTATTTCTGATTGTGAAGTTCGCTAGTTCTGTTTCTTATTGAACCATTTTAGAAGAACCACTGGCTTGTGATAAACTTAAGTCATCATTCACTCTCATCAACTACCAAAGCCAAAAAAGCGCAATCAATAATGCAGGTAATAAATTCATAACTCGTATCTTTTTATCAAATGCCACATTTAAACCAATGCACATAATTAAAATGCCGCCCATCATGGTTAAATTCGTTAAGGATTTTGGGTAAATCATATCGCCAAATAAACTGAAAATAGCTGTGAAAGAAATCTGTAGTAAGAACATTGGTAGATTTGCAAAGATAGCTCCTTTGCCTAAGGAAGCACTCATTAAAGAAACTAAGATTAAATCAACAATTCCCTTACAAATCAATAAAGAATGATCCCCACCTAAAGCATCCTGCACACAACCAAGAATACCCATAGCTCCAATCGCTATCATACAAGTCGTCGCTAAGAACGCTTGCACAAATTGAGGGTCTTTCGTGTTTCCACTTTTCTTTTTAACAAATTCAGCGAGGTATTCTAATGAGCGTTGGATATGGAGTATTTCGCCAACGAGCGTTCCCAAAGGTAAACCAGCTAATAGTAACATGGTATTTTGTGTACGAAGATGGTTTCCTTCTAAATAAATCATGCCTGTCAATATATTTGAAAGACCTAAAATGATAAGCGACAGACCTACCACCGGTAATAAAACCTCTTGTAAATTTTTATTTAATCTAGGTCCACAAATAAGACCAATAATTCCTCCAACTAAACCTAGGGCTGTATCAATAAACGTTCCCAGCGCGAACATACAAAAATCCTCCATTTAGCTCTAAGAATAGCACTATCACTGCGGATTTCCTCTCCATTTTTCGTCAAAATATTGTATGATTCTACCATTTAATTTCTGATAAATTCTTTCTTTCATCCAAATTTCATTAACCTCACTCATAAAGGTGGCACAATCAAACCAAGCAAGCGCTGAATTTTCATCTTCTTTAATATGAAGCCTTTCTTGATCATTTGCTTGAAACAAATAGGTTACATTGAAATGAAGATGACTTGGTATATATTTCCCCTTCTTCTCATGACCATTGACCACTAATGTTTCAATCGATATCGGCTCTTGAGATAGAACTTTAATATTCTCTAAGCCACTTTCTTCTCTAGCTTCCTTTAAAGCAACCCCTAAACAATCTTCATCACCATCACAATGACCACCTAGCCAAGCATACGATTGGTAAATATTGTGGTAAGCCAACAGAACCTTTGTATAATCTTGATTCACAATCCAACAAGATGCTGTAAAATGCCCTACTTCATTTTCACGTTTAAAGATATTATCAATACTTAATTGTCTTAAAAAAACTTGTTTATCTTTTTCTTCTTGCTCATTAAAAGGAATAAATTCCTTTAATTGTTGAATTAAATCCGTTCGCTTCATAGACTCTCCTTTTTATCAAGAAAAAAGAAGCGATAAATCGCATCTTTCCTGTATCCTCCATGGAACAAAGATGAATCACTTGTCCCTATCTATATTACCGATTTTTACCCTTGTGTACAAATTCATTCCTAGCCTTTTATCTCACCCGAATTTCATAAATTCCATCGCAATAAAACTGATGAAACTGGTTTTTTCCCTTCACCATATAGAAGGTCGTATCGCCTGAAATTTTGTAGCAGATAGGGTAAAAATAAATCGCTATTTTACCTTCCTGTAAAGGAAAATCCTTAATATGACTAAACTTATGTGAAATTGGCAATGATGCATTCACTTTCAGCCATTGACTAAGCATTTCTTTATGCTGAAGAGTATCACTTTGTAGGCTAAAATCTGCCATATCTTGAAACCCATTCCAAGTGTCTTTAGATACTTTATAATCAGCCGTTAGTTTGATCGGTGAAAGAAGAGTTTCTTTAATAATTAGCTGTTTAAGAGGATTCTGATTCATATCATAAACCTCTTCTTTTAACAATATCGGTTTTTTAAAATCTATAGGATGAAATTCTAAATCATAGAAAAAAGAATTCTTTTTCACTTTTAAAGATTCGACAGAGATTGGCTTTAATGAACGCATATTTTGTACTTTTTGTGGTGGTACAGAACCTCTTTGCAAGGATGGTGAATTAGAAGTGGGGGCACAACCACAAAGTAAAACCAACCCACTCAATAACATGCAGAAATAAAGATGTTTTTTAGCGTAAGATAACTTCATATAAACCATCTGTAAATGAGCCTAATTTTTTTGGAAAATAGACACGTGTTGCAGTACCACGTCCGTGTGAATCAATATACTTACAATTTCCGACATACAAAAATGGCGTAAAATATACAGCACCGATTTTACCAGATGGAACACCGAAACGTGCTCCAAATGATTCTGCACTAGTGGAGGATCTCGTATACGATACACCAAATTTAAGGGCTACCGCTTTAAAAATTTTTAGGTTGATTTCTGCCCCAAAATTAACGCTA
The DNA here is from genome assembly GCF_019798045.1 of Bulleidia sp. zg-1013. Taxonomy (NCBI): domain Bacteria; kingdom Bacillati; phylum Bacillota; class Erysipelotrichia; order Erysipelotrichales; family Erysipelotrichaceae; genus Bulleidia; species Bulleidia sp. zg-1013. The sequence goes on along the minus strand of NZ_JAGXEX010000009.1, from coordinate 9,544 downwards.
TACCCACTGCTCGTCGTGACTACTCTTCCATATGTTAAAGTAGCTGGTCCTCGAACATCTGGAGTTACTTTTACCCTTGAACCCGAACCTTGATAGTGAGAAGTAACTAATACTGTATTGGTAAAGGGATATACAGGGACTCTTTTAATTGATGGAATTTCTTCCTGAAAATTCATCTTACTATTTAGTAAAGTTTTTGCTCGTTCAATTGTTACAGGGTTTCCATATATATCAAAGTATTGATGTGTATGCCCTTTATTATCAACATATGAATAAGTTTCTAAAGGTAAATTTTTTTGATTTTCAATTGCATAAGTCCTGAAATTAGAAACAATACACACGCAAAGAAACGCAAAGGTTGTAGTGATTGTTATTATCTTTTTAAACATAGCTAGCTTCCCTTCTACCCAACATTTATTTATTGGGATATTTATTTCATATAATTTCGCTAATTAAATTTAAAAATTGACAGTAATCTCCTGTTTTATACCTTGCCATACATACATGATAGATATTATCCTTCTTCATATTAATATGATTCCTTCTCTCTAGCTTAATTGTATATGAATCATAATTTAAATAAAAGTCTTATATTTCTCGAAAAAGATTGCTATAACATGGCAGTTGTGTTGATAAGAGTTTTACTCCGAGATAAAGGTTGTCTTGGAGTTTTTTCTTTCGTCCGCTTTTCATGATTCTCTAAACCTTCAAAATGGATGGAAATGTTGTAAAAAAGAGCTTTATACATCGCTCAAATTTGATTTTCATTAAAAACACGGCTATATAAGCATTCTAAAATTCTTTCATTCACAAAATTTTAGGAAAACAAAAAAGAAAGTACATTAATTGCTTATCCAATTTTTGGGATTCACCTCATTCATGGTTGAGCTTGTTTTCTATGTGGATAAAGGGTACCCTCATCTTTTTCATTATAATTTAATATTCCGGTAACATTTCACCTTTAAGAACTTTTCTTTGAGTGTTAATTATTTCATTAACATCAATTAATTTACTTAATATTTTAGTTGTTTCAACCATGCTCGATTTAGTGACCATTACAGCTATCGTATTGTCTTTATTATTACGTGATAATGGGACTATTTTATATTGTTTTTCGGGATGTATAACTTCATCTGCATTCCAAATAACTCCATCAATTGTTCCATCTTCTATACTAGATAGAAATTGGGTATAACTCAATGGTATTAAATGTACACTTTTTTCTCTTATTTCCAATAGCGTTAATTCTGCTTGGTCAATTGAATCATAGTCAATTCCAATTCTCATTCCATCTTCGATCTGTACTTTTGTCGAATCTGAAAAGACTAAAACGTGATCACTTACAAAAGAATCAATCCCAAAATTCGCTATGATTGAAAGTTGATTATTGTTCAAGTTATTAAATTTATTTAAAGCATATTTTGAAATGATTGCAAAGTCATACCTTCCTGAAATTACCATTTCTATTCTTTTTAAAGCACCTCGCATGTATGCCATTGTCGCAGGAACACTCAACTTGTTTTTTAATTCTTTGATAATTCCCGTACTAAGACCCTCATACCTTTTAGAATATGGTAAAGGCATAACACCAATAATGAAGTTTATATCGGCAAATTTCATTAGCAAATCAATGTTTTTATCTAATAACCTTTTGCCCATTTTTCCATGCGAAATAAGTGTAATTGCTTTAGATTCACGCAATAGTTCAATTGCATTTTGAATTGTACCTCTAGCAAAATCGACATCTTCTAAAATTTCACTTACTGTTTTTATTTTAGTATTGATGTCAATGGATAAAAAATATCTTGCTAAATATACAGTTGCTTGGTAACTTTTGGAATGTAATTCTTCAATCATGTTCTTATCCTTCTACAATTTTCTTATATAATCAAGAAATGACTCTCCAAACTCAACATGAGTATTAAAATAATCAGCAACAGTTTGACCAATATCTGCTAAGGTAGCTCGATTTCCAATATATATTGGTGAATTAAGTTTATTTCTACCTACAATATCTATTAATAGCGGAACCCTTTCTCTAGTATGTTTTGAATGTCCGATTGTAGGATCATTACCATGATCTGCCGTTATTAATAAAATATCATCTTCGTTTAACAAGGCTCTAATTTTTCCTATCCAATAATCCGAAACATTTAATCTATCAATATATCTTTCAGAATCTTCTGAATGTCCCGCTAAATCTGTTTCTTGAATATTTGCAAAATAAAAACCTAGTTTATTTTCTTTTAAGTCAGCAACTAAATTTTCGAAAATCTCTTCCGTATCAACACCATCTTTATTGTTTGGATATGGATTAGCAACAATATTAGCGACTTTACCATAAAAATTACTAACAATGTTCTTATCAGATAGTGCATACGAAACTTGTTTCGTTTCATCTATGCCATACCCCATATGTTCAACATGGTAATTTCTTTTGTAAACACCGCTAGATGGGGCATCCACGCCTACAAACTTATTTTTAGAGATAATTGCATCCTTGATATCCTTTATTGTAACATCAGAACCACCAAACGCAATAACTCTAGGAACTTTTACAATATTCCTTACAATTCTTCCAACTTCAGTAATCATTTTAAATCCACAATAATCCAAAGCACCAACTACATTGATTGCCTGTCCGAAATCTGTTTCCATATTGTCACCAACGATAATTACATTATTGACACATATTAGCTCGTTATCATTATAGACTAATCTCTCAACACTAAATCCATGTCCTTCTAAAGAAAGACATATTTCATTAATAAATAATGAAAGAGGATGGAACACCGGCATTTTGGGATTAGTACCAGCTATTTCTTGGTGTCCATAGAAGGAATCAGCTCCAAAATGTTTTAAATTAGATGTCCCATACAAACATCTATCGCTTTTTTCAAAACCACTAATTTCTCTATTTAATGCATTGATTAAGCCCATTTCCATTAAATTAGGAAGTTCAATTCTATACTTACTAGATTGCTCAAGTAAATGTAAGCAAGTATTTGAATTTAAATCTTGAGACCTAACTTCCGGAACATCATCCATAGCACCTACACCAAAGCTATCTAAGACAATTAAAATAAATCTTTTCATAATTTTCTCCCTTGTGAATCAAATATACCCACAATTACAGGGTTGTTTGACTGTATTCCTTTAACTACAGCAACTTTACTTCTACTTGTGAAAATCTGAAATCTGAAGGCCATTATTACCGTTGAACAAACGGGATGAATTCCTTCTAGTTCAAATGTATAGTCAATATTGGTCGGGGCAGGAGTGTTAACACGAGTAATAATTTCTGAATCATTATTAAAAACAACAGCATTTTCTAAATGTGACCTTCGGTAATATCCTCCACCATAAGCATAACTCTTATCCTTAAATGTATGTGAAATCTCAGAAACGTAAACAACTGAAGGGATTTCTTCTAAATCCATTATTGCGTGAGATGGTGTTGTTCCCGTAAGTCCATGACCCGGTTCCATAAAAATACATTTTTCATTAATTTCATCAATATTTTCTAAAGTTAATACAGAAGTTGTCGATGGAAGATTAATTTGTTGAACTTCTACGCCTCTATTTCTTAGAATTTTTATTGCAGAATAAATAGTTTCATGATTATTAGTGGATTCAACTTTAAATGTATTTGAATTAAATAAGAAAGCAGGGAAAGAGGTAGCTCCTACAATTCTGACATTTTTTAACAACATAACTTCATCAATTATTTTTTCTAAAGAAAGTACATGAAAACCACCTTCTTGACCTGGATACACAAGATCTTCATCATCAAATACTTTAAGCAAAATATCCTGCTTAATATCCAATTTCTTTGCAATAACATCAATTTCTTTTATCTTCTCCAGCGAATACACAGTGATGACTTCACATCCGTATTTCATTATTTTTTCTAAACAAAATTTTGGAGGTTGAACAAGATGTCCGAGATTTCCAATGGGTATCTTGTTTTCCATCATGATTTCAGCTTCTCTAAAGTCAACTACAACCGAAGATCGATAACCTAAGTTCATTAGTTCCCTTGCCATTAATGGATTTCTTCCAAATTGTTTTGTCATAAAATATAATTCAATGTTTTTTGACTTAGCTTTTTCGAGGATTTTTTGTGCATTATTAAGTGTAGTATCTAAGTCAATTACATAGGTATCCGGCTCAATTAAACCCGAAATATGATATTCCTTAGCAACTCGAATTAATTCTTTATTTCTTTTGAGAGTTTGCTTTAAAAACATTCTATCACCTTCCTTACAGCTTCTTCTAAAATTCGGATAACCGTTTGTGGTCCACTTCTCATAGGATTTATTCGAATCCAGTGGGTTGAATATTCTGGATTATCAACTCTCATTGTCCCAGATACTCGATAAAACATAGGCAATAATTCATATTTACTTTCTGCTCCAACAGGATATGGAGTAGCCCCCAGTTTTTCAGCCTCCTCTAACACTTTCATCGCAATAGGTTTATTAAACTTTATTAAAATGACTTTGGATTGGGCATTTGCCACAACAGCTTTCTCAACACAACAAATTTTGCCATTATTTATTATTTGGGCACACTTTTCAATGACATTTGATTGAATTGCTTGGATAACTGGTGTATATACCAATCCTCTAAGAGCGGCCATTGCTTCATGTCCTTGCGTTTGACTGCCACCGGAATATTGAAATTTTCTTATTTGATTAATTAATTCGCTTTTTCCAACAACCATTCCGATTCCCTCTGGTCCTAGCAATTTGAAGCAAGAAAAGGTTGATAAATCCGCTCCTAATTCTGTACCAATACTTTTTACCTTCAATGTAGCATAATTATCATCGGTAATGATTCTGGCAATCGAATGATTTTTGATTGTATTAATCACATCACCTAATTCGTAATAATCTGAAAGAGTTTGCCTAGAATGTTGGATTAGAACACACTTGATATTCTTATTTGAGGTTAGCCTATCTATCAATTCTTGTTTGCAATTAAAATCACACATGACTGTTTTTATTTTTTGTATTTCAATTGTATCTTTTGTGGTTGGATAAATTGGCGCTTTATGGAGAAGTAACACATCATTTTCTTTCATTAACACTGAAGATAACGCAAATCGAATTGCCCCTGTCCCTGCACCTCTTACGAACACACTATCCTCCTGAGAAAAAAACGATGCAATAATTCTCTCGATTTTTCTTGTATACACAGGAGATTTTTGAACTAAATTTATTCCTAAATCCCCCAATGTTGAAAAACTTGTCCCATTAAATTCTTTAGTGATTTCATCAATTAACTTGAATTGCTTTTCAGTAGCTTCTTCAATACTCATTTGATGCAACGCATTACTTTTCATCGTACCCTCCAAAAAAGAGAGCTAAATTAAAAGTTAATCTAGCCCCCAGATCATCTAATAAGAAAATATTCTAGCTGGATTATGAATCAACATTTTGTCAACATCTTCTTGTTTGACTCCTCGATCAACTAGCATTGGAATAAATTTTTTCATTACCGTCGTAAAACCAAAATAACCTAATTCAGTAAAATACGACTTTCTTGAAATATCTTGTGATAAAAGAATTTTGTCACCATAGCCTTGATCTAATAAATGAATTAATCTTTCTGCTCTTTCTTCATCAGAAAGATAGACAATTTTACCAATGGTATCAAATTCAATGTTAAATCCTCTATCCAAAAGAGAAATCATGTAGTCTATGTCATTAGATAAATCAATATGCCCAAGAATTACTTTATCTGGATTAACTTGATAGCTTTCGAAAATATCGGCTTGTTTGTCACCCATTCTACCAAGTTGACAGTGTGTAGTAATTGCACAGCCTACTTCTTTTTGGGCAATCGCCGCTGCACAAAGAACTTTTCTTTCACTTTCTGCCATTTCTAAACTAGAAGCAACTTCTCCAATAACTCCTGCTTTAATCTCTGTATCTTCAATCCCTTTTGTTAAATCAGAAATAAAGATTTTGGCAATTTCATCAATAGACTTTCTTTTAAAATCTTCAGAATGATAGTCATTAATATAAAACCCTGTAGCAGCAATAATATGTGTATTTGTTTCTTCACTAATCTTAAGAAGATCCTTAATATTTCTTCCCATATCATTGCAAGTAACTTCAACAAATGATTTTACTCCATACATTTTGGCTTTTTCAACTTCATTCAATATAAACTTGCTATAACAATAGGTTGAATCAGTGTTTTTTCTAACTGGTGAAAGGTCTATACTTAAATGCTCATGACACATAGTTATTCCTAAATCTTTAGGTTCTTTCTCACCTCTAACAGTATGAATCATATTATGCCAAACCGATTAACCCAACTAAATGTAGAATATTCAATACAACACCTGTTGCAATGGCACCGATAGGTCCAACCGCCATTTTCATTATCTTTCTTCCTGTTACTTCATTGATCAGATAAACTAATGCAACAATCATAAATCCACCTGCCGCACCAAATTTTGTTGCCGCCCCCATATTTGTTGCAGCATTTACTGAACCAATTAACAACGCAAATTCAACTGTATCGTTCATTGAACTTCTAATATTATCAGATGCATCTCTAATAGATGGAAATTTACCCAAGAATTTTCCAATTCCTCCAAGTAGAACAACTTCTATAACAATCATTAATGCTCCGCCGATAACTGCAATAATAGGATTTGGTGATAAATAGCCAATGATATAAACAAATGTAAACCCTGCGACACCGTAAACCCCTGTTGTCACCGCTGTTGTAGCAATTAACGGAATAAAGCTCAAGCCACGCATAAATTCATTTGTAGCAGCTGTTTTAATCAGCTTTTGTGCATCTGCCAAATTACCAGAGGCATATGCTTTTGATAAGTCAAACATAGAGACAGTTGATCCGGCAAAAAGATGAATATTGCTTACCAATGCAATTAGTGCTCCTGCAATCATTAAATAAGGTAAATTTTTTTTGATTCTTGCAATTCGTTCTGTAAATACGTTATCTTCAGAAACATCTTTAGATTTATTTTTAATATCTGCATGAATACATAAACCAATAAGGATTAAAATACCTACTAGCATTGTCCAAGAATCTGCACTAATTGTTGTAACCATTGGTCCTAAAATACGAGCTAGTAAAACAAATATCGAAGAAATCAAACCAGTTTTAAAACCAAATTGCATGATAATGCTTACTATTGGGAATAATGAGAACCCTGTAACAACAAAGTTTCCTAATACTCCAATTGCTCCAATTAGGTCAATCGGCAGTCCTGTAAGGGCTGTGTTTAATGTACTTAGACCAGTTAAACACAATATCCCCCATAGACCACCACCGGCTAAAGCAAACCATTTATTTGGAGCGACAATTCCAATAATATCTGTTGCTAAAAATAGTAACCATGGATTTAATAAGTTAGTAGCTAAAGTATTTCCAATTCCTACAGAAGCAATAAAACCAACACTCAAACCAAAAGCTATTGATGCTAATTCTGGTCTATTCATTCTTCCTTCTAAATGTTCAGGAATAACAGGACGAATTCCATCGTGGAATACAGCCATCCCCATATGTGATAAGAACGCAGTTAACGCACACAAAGATATGATACTGAATAAATTAATAAAATTGATTTCCATAACTTTCCCTTTTTATCTATTTATGATTTTCTTTTAATACATTCATTAATATTGGAACGGTATCTCTAATGCTAGAGGTTGTCATTCCAAAGCATATTTTTCCACTTGTAACGTGTTTTTTTATTTCATCTCTATTAGGTTTACTTGCTTGTCTGCTGACTGTCGCACATTTACTATAACCAACAAGCCCTATTAAAATTGAAATTGCAGATCCGCCACCACTTTCACAAGCTCCGAAATAATAATCAACTTCATGATTTTTGATCATTTTTGATGCGACAACATCATTAGTAATTATCGTTTCTGCTTCAGGCATGCATTCCTTAATGGTTTGATCCATTACTGTTTTTTGCAAACCTCCAATTGCTATTCTCATTATTCTCCTCCTTTCTTATTTGTAATTAAATTACTTAAATGAACCAACAAAAGTGTTTCTTCCCCAATAGGATATTGTCTTTTTGTGAGTGATTTAATCTCCTCTAAAACATCTGTTATTTCCTTTGAATTTGGCATTTCAAGAATCGAATTTCTAATATTTATATCGACTTCAAAATCTTCATCTTTGTTATCAATTCTTTGGATAGATGTTGCATAATGGGTAGCAAAAACTTCCATTCGTTCTTGATCAAGACAATTTATTTTCTCAAATAATTTCTTCATAACCAACATGGTTTCAAAGTAGTTCTGTTTACTTATCATTTCTGCATCAAGTAATATTTTCAAACGTTCCAACAAAGACTCTTCCATATCGACTCCTAATATTCAATATTTTGTATTTTAAAGACATACTCATCATATCCCTACTTGTAACCGCTGTCAATATGCATTTAAGTTCTTTGCTATAATATTTCTTAACTGTCAAGACCACGTTACAGAATTGATAAATAATGGACGCTTATTGCCATCTACTGCGGATAATAATACCGATTTAGCCTGTGGAGCTAATACAATACCGTTCATAATTCCACCGTGCTCCGCGATATCTGCGTCTGCACCAACTAAACCTTTGTATGCGTCTGTTCCAATTTCTTGAGCCGTTACTGCTTTGAAAGTATCGAAGTTTTCTCCTGGAGCGCTTCCGGCACCAAATACCGTTGCATCAAATTTCTTAGCCAATGCCGCAGGCAAACGTTTTACCAATTCATTGTATAAAGCCGGTAAATCGCGAACAAATTCCATTGAGAATGTTTCGATTACAGCCAATTTATAAGCCTGCATAATCTTCTTGTCTAAAGTTGAGTTAGATACTGGTTTTTTCCCTGTCTCTGCTACCCATGAAGCTTCGGAATCACCTGTAATAATGGGAATGGTTAAACCACGACCGGGTAAAGTAATCTGGCGTGCTAATGCCATTATCGCTGATTGTTCTTGTGTTTTTGATGAAATTTCTGCACTGATATCCGTTGGAAGTGCAATTGATTGTCTGTTTAAATCTGTCATTTTAATTTCTCCTTATTTATTTTTTCATTGTTTCATTAAACCATTTCGCAAATTGCTCGGCGGTTGAACCTGTCGATGTATGTTGAACCTCGCCACCATCTTCTAAAGGTGGATAAGCTTTCTGCTTTTTAAATGCTAAAATTGCTTTAGCTTGTGTAGTGCATTCTTCTTCTGTTGCACCACTCAAAAGTTCAATGGGTACACCTGTACTCTTAGATACTGATTCTCTGATTGTACGTAAACTCTCCTTTTGTTTAAATTCCTCTAGTTGATTTTGTAATTCATCTACTTTACCGGCTTTTTCTTTGAGTGCTTCATAATCAGAAAATCGCTCATGCTCTTTACTAACTCTTCTTTGAACTCGGGAATTTGACAGTTTTGAATTTAATATTTTCTTAAAAAGCTAGTAAATACTAGCTTTTTTGCTGTTTTCATGTCAAATTCAGGGATTTTCATTTGTAATAATATGTAATATCTGATATAATATT
>NZ_JAGXEX010000008.1:0-70859 GCF_019798045.1 Bulleidia sp. zg-1013 | reverse complement strand
TAAATGAAATTAATAAGAAGACCAAAAGTTAAAATATTATTACATTTTGAATAAAGAAAAAAGATGAAAAAAAGGCTTAAATAGAGCGTTTTTTCATCTTTATCTTTTTAAAACTGTCAAATTTAGGATTTTGTAATTCATCTACTTTACCGGCTTTTTCTTTGAGTGCTTCATAATCAGAAAATCGCTCATGCTCTTTACTAACTCTTCTTTGAACTATTTCATCTAGTTCTTTTTGCGTAAATGTGCGTGTTTCTATTTCCTGTGTTTCTTCTACGTCCACAGTAACGTTATCCTGTGTTTCGCCCACAGTAGCGTTGTTTTGAACATTATCGTCCATTCTTTCCTCCATCCTCGTTTTCAAGTACGAGTTACTTTATCCTCGTTTAAGGCACGAGTTGCCAATAAAAAACACGGCTTTAAGCTCCGTGTTTCATATTTAAAATATTTCAAGCAATGAAGCTAATTTGGAAATGATATCACCAGCAGTTTTCAACATCTCCGATATCTTTTTCATACTGCTGTTGTCTTTCAAATATCGAATTCCGTTTGCGGTGATTTCAAGTTCATTCATCGCAGACAAGATTATTTTGTCTCCACCCCACGCATTAACGAATGAAACATTTTTTATCAATCCTTCATCCTGTGCCATTTCAAGGATATCATAGAAATACTGGTCATTTTTCACATTCTTTCTGACCGCTTCTTGAAATGTGATTTCTTCAAAAATAATCTGACGCTTTTTACATGCGTATAAATAAACAAGCAATTTGTACAATATTACAAAGTAATCATCTTTTGCCATAGGTAATCTCCTTGCATCCTTATCTAGTTTTCAAAAATAGATAATAACCTTTTAATATCAGATGGCTTATGATTGTCCCATTCAGGTGCTTTATCAAGAGCACTCACTTATTCTTCGATAATTTCCCATTTTCCACCTTTGGAACTTCCGTCTAATGGTGCAGGATTTTCTTTAGAATACAAATAATCTTCACCGCTATCATCTATAACACGATACATATCGTCTTCTTCTGTAATTTCATAGACTGTATTGTCTGTTAGTCCATCTCCTTCAAAAAACGATTCACCTAAATATTTAGCTTTCATTTCTTTGTATTCTCCTTTCTCGATTTCATTTTAACACGATATTGTTTATTATCACTATTTTCATACCAATGAATATCATAGATATATTTTTCGCTGGTAATCTGCCCGACCTTTTTAGTCCAACTATCGACATTTCCACCATATTCTTTTGAAAGATACTTTGCTTGTCTAAGTTCTATATCCGTTCCTTTTCCAGCTATAGTTTTAACATGATTAATTTCCGAACCTGTAGGTATGAATAAACAATCACCATCAACTATAAAATCAAGTCTATTCTTTAAAATCGAAGTGGATTGTGCCGCATATAGTTCTCTTCTTCTTGCATTCCGTTCATCCTTGATACTCGCATATTGCATTCTTCTAATTGAATTCAGTTTATCCTTAACATTTCTGCCTTCTGCTTCATCGTATATCTTCTTAAACCTTTGCGGTTCATATCCTTCAACAGTACTTTTCCCATCAAACCGTATCGCAAACTCACAATCACAATTGGCATGAATATGCTCTGCATGGTCTCCTTTAAGAACAGCTTTAGAAGCCGGCATCCATCCTTGACTAGCCAATGTCATACAAAAAGGACATGTATCCCCTTTGGAAATCCACGCCCATTCTGCTTTATCTCTCTTAGCATTTTTTAACATTGTGTCCGATGATGCCGTCTTTACTAATCTTTGAACACTAGAAACCATATTCCCTGTGCCTTGTGTATTTAACAAAGCTCCGGCTACTTCTTTTCTATTAGCAATTCTTGCCGGTTCTGCTAAAGGAACATTAGCCCTTTGTGCTCTGGCTAAAGCGTCATACATCTGACAAGCCAATTCTGAACCAGCCCCACCATAGCGGTCTACCAAAGCATGAGCATAGGTAAGCAAAGCTTCTATATCTTCCATGCCATGCCGGTTGCAGTATTTTTGTAGTAGTTCTCCAGCTTTCTTGTTGATTGCGGATAGCTTACTAATATAGGCTTGCCAGTCTTTAGCGGGTATCTTCATTTAGTTCACCGCTGAATTCTTCCGTTAGTACTGTTGCCCCTCTGGCTCTTTGTTCCTGTGCGTTGATTCGTCTTATATCCGCTTGATCAAATCCAACCATTTCAAGAAATGTGTCTGTACTACCAAAGTTAGGGCGAACACTTGCAATCTTCACCGCCGCATCTGCTGTCATTGATATACTTGGCATAGCCGGATTTTTAAAGTGGGCAATTACATTCTTTTCTTCTTCTGTTAATTCATCCAAAGAAACTTGATTATTAATAGCTTGTGCCATTTGAATAATCTTTTGTAACGATACTGAATTACCTTGATTCAACTGTTCCGCCAATAATACAAGTGTTTGAGATTGTGCCAATATAGCGTCACTTGATGTTGGATTGGCATCGTTAATAACTCCTGTGTCTGTGACTGTTAGCCCTGTGGCGGCACTAAATTGTGTTGCTAACATTCTAAGCATTTGTACATGTGGCTCTAAGCTTCCTTGTGATAATTGCCTAAAAGTTGGATTTTTCCCCGTCTCCGGATTGGATGTACTAGTAATAATAGAGCCCACATATTGTTGAAATTTCTGATTAATAATGGCTTCGTATTGGTCATCTGTTACCCCTAATAAGTATTTTTGCGGACTTGTCGCAAACTCTAGCCCAATAGTGGCATTTGGGAAGATTTGCCAAGGACATAAACAAAATTTCTTTGACAAATTTATATCTTCTTCGTTTCTCTCTTGATTAGCTTTAGTATTTTGTCCTTGTATGTTTCACCTGTACCTTGTTTGAAATGTAGGTTTACAGTATATTCTGTCTTTCCAATATCCATAATTAACTGTTTATTAGGTGGTTCTTTTATTTCTCTTTTTTCTTCTTCCATATGTTCTCCTTTCCGCTTTCTTAGACAAAGAAAAAACAGTAAACCTTTGTTGTGATTTACTGTTTCGGAAGTTGCTATGTTATTTTTTTATTTAATTATTTCATCTTGACAAACCGGGATTTGTCAAGACAAAAAGTCTTGAGCTAATCTTCTTATTTCTTCTTCAATATCCTTATTATGAACAATGTCGTTTAAAATCTCAAAGTATACCTGCTGCTCTTGCTCTCCGTTTTTCACTCTGTTCAACATCCAAACAGTGTGCATAGTGGGACATCGTTTGACAGAAGAGATTAAGAGAGGTTCATATCCCTGCTTATAAAATTTTTCTACAAAATGGACAATCGAACCCGGTGTTCCAAAATCCGAAAGTGGGTGTCGCTCTATAAATTGTAATAGTGGTTCCACTGCTTCAATGCCAATACCACTTTCTTCAATTTCCTGTATACAATTATCCATAATTTCAATGAAATTATCTGTATCTATTTCGTTTTCCATTCTTTCAATTAAGCTATTTAGATTGCTCATCGTCATCCCTCACAACTTCTAATTTATACTACAAAATCCATATTTTTATATCTGGCTGTAACAAAAACTGAAAGGCGAATCTGTGGGATATTCCACTCACCAGATAAATAAATCACACATTCAATCTCATCTCCCTTAGAGTTTGTAGTTATAAATTCGTATCTCCCTATTTCCTCATTATTTGAAATGCGTTCAATATCCGCTATATATGTTTTATCAAAAAATGCATTAAATTCACGCCAAATAGTTTCTACATCTTCCAATGACAGCTCAACTTTTGAACGATATTCTATCCCTGTTTTACATCTCTTTTTCTTATCATTTTCATCAGGTTGGCAAACTTTTGTTATTCCACTATCATATGTCCAGTCTGCAATTTCTAACGCTCTAACTTTGGTTGATAAAGTTTCCTTAAATTCACTAATTGTTTGTAAAAAATATTTACATGCCACCTCAAAAATTTCTAAATCTTCCATATAACAATGTCCTTCATAACTCCTTATTTACATATCCCTATAAACCGGGAGTTGTACGGATTATCCCTCCATATCCGCCGATACAATTCCCTTTTTCAAACTGCCACGTACTGTAACACAATGTCCAAAAAACATATAGTCATCATCGAAATAGGCGGAAAAAGAACCTCCCGAGGTTATTGATATGCTCTCGAGCGTAATTCGCTCTGAAAAGCTCTGCTCCGTAATTTCTGGAATCGGCTCATCTGCCGAATCACGCCATTCACATGCAAGAGTAGTGAGCTTATTTGCCGCAAATCGGCGCATTTCTTTATCCCATTTTTCCTGTTCTGATAACAAATTCTTCATGGCGTTTCTTGCCTTTGTCCAGTTGCTCTTATTATCCTTGTTTACTTCGAGTAAAATCTCTATCCTTTCACCCTGCCATGAAACATTACCCTCAAACCAACTAAATTCTTTATTCAGAGTCAGCTCTCCTAAAATTTTATCTTGCAAAATAATCGGCTTGTTGTATTCCGTGAGAATTTCTTCCAGTGGCATACAAGATACACTTTCTTCAAGAATTTCTGTTACAAGCAGTCGATTCCTTGCAGACTTGGTAATGCCCTCAGGAACATCTTCCTGCTTTTTCATCCGTACCTTTAAGCGATAAATCGTTTCATTCTTAAATCGATCGAGAATACGATTTTTTTCATATTCCTCATCGCTAACAGGATAGACCAGCCATCCCTCATCCTTGTATAATTCCCTTGTTTTGCAATCTACATAAGCTAGAAAATCAACTTGGGCTTCCCAAAAGCCGTTTCTCTTGCCTGCTCCTCTCGTCTTCTGTATCAAAGCAAGAACTTCAATCTCCTCTTTCTCAAAGGTATCTTCCCATTCTTGCCTTGTCATTTCGTCTCTCTTTCGTATATATTCAATTAAAGTCATTTGGTATACCCCTTTTATAAATACTAATTTGTTTTACTTAACATTTACAATATTATACCATATTTAAGCCAAGTTTTATAGGTCTAACTCGTTCCTCTTTACCTGTATTAGTCCTCTGTTTTCTTGCAGTAATTTATCTATACAGGTCTTAACTTTTTCTGCCTGTTTAACTTCTTCTCGTATCCTTAATATTTGATTATAAAGGCTATTTTTTCCTTTCTTCAAAGTGGCAACTTCTGATTTCCATTTGGATATATTTAAGGTCTTGTTTTCTCCTAAATGTTCTTTCAGATATTTTTTCGCACTCTCAAATAAAATAATCTCTGCGGTATGCTCATTATAAAAATCTTCCTGTTTGCTTTTTTCTATTTTTTCCACACTGTTCCATAAGGCAGAACGGTTTGTAAATTCCTGTAGTGCATTTTGTGGTAATAGAATTTCTGTATGGACTATTCCGCCTTTTCTTGTAAAGTCATGGACTATTCCGTCATATTCGTTTTTTATCTTTTCACCACTACGATAGGCGGAAGCTGCTACTGCACTTTTTCCTTTGCCTCTTGAGATAATCTTTATGCAAAGATGATATATCGCCATAGATAAAAACCTCCTTTCGTTTTTTTGATACTTTAATGTGGCGATAGGTAAGACTTCCTAAAAAAAGTCGGATAGTTTTTTATCCGATTTCTTTTGGAAAGTACACAAGGGGTAGGAAATTTATTTCCGTAGGGGAGTGTAGCTCCCCTGTATCAGCGTTAGCTGATATGCTCTCTGCAAGAGCCTTCGAAGAACGCACACACCCTTTAGGGTGTATAAGTGCGCCCTTGTAAACAAGGGACTATTCCTCTGTTTCCATTTCTTTCTCTTGATTTTCTGTATTTTGATTTTGATTTTCTTTTCGCTTCTCTATGACTTTTAGGATTTTTTGATTGATTGCTTCTTTGATATTCAGGAATGTAATGAGCTGATAAAATTCATCTTTAGTAAAGTCCTTGCTTTCTGTAAAGATACTTTCAAAGACTGCTCCTTTTTCATAAAGGCGTCTATCTCTCTTTTTTCTCTCTTCCTGTTTTTGCTGACTGATGAGCTTTTTTCTTTTGTTTTGTAACTGCTTGATTTCTTCTTCTGCCATTAAGATTTTTTCATCTATATTTTTCATTTTCTTTGTCCTTTCTTCTAAAATCTGAGTAACAAAAAAACAGTAAACCATTTTTGATTTACTGCTTCATAAGTTGCTATATTATTACTTGTATTTAATTGTTTCATTTCGACAAACTGAAAATTTTCTCTAAATTTCTACAATTTAGCAATATACTTCAATTAAATTCCTTCTTGCAACATAACAAACTTTCTATCATAACCAAAAGCAAATTTTCTGGATTTATTTCAAATCCATTAGCTGTAATCCTATTATTAAAATATTCAACTGATTTATCGTGATTAAGAAATTTATTGATACAGAGATACTGTTCAACCTCATCAAGTACAAAAGCACTTTCTTTCAAAGACAAATCGCTAAAACCATTTGCATAATGAACACTTTTCATGATTGGTTTTAGCTTTGTTTTAGGATATTCTTCCTTGAGCATATTTCTTAATAAAATCACAAGACGATTAAATGTTTGACAATTCAAATCCTCTACGCTAATATTTTTAATAATATTTTCATTGCGTAAATGTTCAATTAGTTGAATCAAACATTGTTTTAAATCAGTAACGATATTTTCACTCATTAAAGGCATTTCTCCCTTTCCTCGACTTTCAACTGTGAAATCAAATTCCACACCAAAATTGACTACCAGTATATCATTTCCTTAAACTTATTTATAACTCTATTTATTTAAGATAGAAATCAAAGCAAATTTATCTTTCTAAATATTTAGTAATATTATACCATTTTTAAGCCATTTTTTCTATATCAGCTTTCTGTGGCACTTGGCAGTTTCCTATAAAATTAAAATACACATCGACTTGTTGTTTTCTGTTTTTGCCTTGTCTTTCCCCAGTGGCTTCATGGACTACAACTTTTTCTATATACTCATTTATCATTGGTACTGTCAATTCCTCAATATCGGTATACTTTTCTATCATTTTTAGGAATTTATCGGTGTCAACTTTTCTCTGATGGTAGCTTTCTATTTCATTTTCAAAATACTGTATTTGCTTTTCTAAGTCTTGTTGCTCCGTATCATAGATATTAAACAATCTGTCAAAGTGTTTTACAGGTATTTTTCCAAGAGCATGGTCTTCGTATAGCTTTGTAATGAGGGTTGTTAGTTCTTCATTTCTTGATGACAGTTTTTCTAATTTCTCTTTATCTTCTTGATACTTTTCTTCTCGTTTTTCATCGGATAGCTTGTTCATCACTTTTAGAAATTCTTGCTTTTCTTCTTTTGCAAAATCTGTGATTTCTTTGATTGATTTTAAGAGTATTTCATTCACTGTCTTTACTTTGATATAGTGCATACTGCAACTGCCTTTTCTGTGTCTGTAATGTTGACATACAAAAGAGTAATCACTATCATATTTCTTTTCTTTATGTTCTGCCGGCTCTCTGTAACTTAATTTTCCTCCACAATCTGCACAGATTAAAAGTCCTGTAAATGGGTGTGAGGTTGTCCCGTACTTTGGACTTCTTCTTACTGTCTTTCTTAGCCTTTGAGCATTATTCCATGTTTCTTCGTCAATGATAGCTTCATGGGTATTTTGGAAGATAATGAGTTCATCTTCTTTTGCCTTTCTTCGTTTCTTGGTTTTGTAATCGACACATATTGTTTTCCCAAGTACGGTGTGTCCCATATATTCTCTTTTTTCTAAGATATAGCCTACTGTAGTCGGTGTCCAAAAATAGGGGTCTTCTATTCCTCTTTTCTTGGAGCTATGGTTATTTTCGGGGTAATGTATTTCTGCATAGGCTGATGGGATAAGGATTTTATCTTTTGTTAGTATATCTGCTATCTGTGTTACCCCATATCCCTCTATAACAAGCCTGTAAATGCGTTTTACGACCTTTGCACTCTCTTTATCGACAAGTAGCTCCTGTTTGTTCTTTGGGTTTCTATAATAGCCGTATGGAACGCTTGGCGATACTCTTTTCCCCTCTTCCATTCTTGCTCTGAAGATAGATTGTATTTTTCTTGAGGTATCTCTTGCATACCATTCGTTCATAATGTTTAGAAATGGGGTAAAGTCGCTTTCTGCTTGTTTCTCACTGTCTATTCCGTTGTTGATGGCGATAAATCTTACTCCCTTTTCTTTGAACAGTATTTCGGTGTAAAACCCTACTT
Organism: Bulleidia sp. zg-1013; assembly: GCF_019798045.1. Classification (NCBI taxonomy): domain Bacteria; kingdom Bacillati; phylum Bacillota; class Erysipelotrichia; order Erysipelotrichales; family Erysipelotrichaceae; genus Bulleidia; species Bulleidia sp. zg-1013. The sequence goes on along the minus strand of NZ_JAGXEX010000008.1, from coordinate 62,675 downwards.
TGAGGTAATCTCTGCCAAACCTACTCATATCTTTTACTATCACAGTAGATACTTTGTTTTCTTCTACTGCTTTTATCATCTTTTGAAATCCCTCTCTATCAAAGGTTGTTCCGCTTACTCCATCATCGGTATAGTGATAGATATTTACAAAGCCGTTTCTTTTCGCATAACTTTCAAGTAGTTGTTTTTGATTGGTGATAGAATTGCTTTCTCCTTGCATTTCATCATCTCTGCTTAAACGCTCATAAAGGGCTGTTTGTCCTGTTCTTTTCGTATTTGACATGAGAATTACCTCCTTTCCAAGTTTCTTATTATTTTCTCTGTCCCTATGAGGTTAATCCTTTAGCGACAGTTCGAACCTATCCTTCAATGATAGAAAGTGTTTTTAAAAAAGCTATTTCTGAATCAGGTGTTCAAAAAATACGTGTACACGATTTACGACATAGTCACGCCACTTGGCTAATTAGCGAAGGAATTAATATTGTGGCTGTCTCAAAAAGATTAGGACATGCAACAATAGAACAAACTTTAAAAACTTATACTCACTTGTCAAGAAATTCAGAAGAACAATTAATCAAAAAAATTAATGAATATAATAATGAATATAAGAATTAATCCGTCCATAGAATATAAAAGCCCCATTTTACTGGGGTTTTTATATTAAATGCGGATAACAGGGGTCGAACCTGCACTCCGAGGAACTAGATTCTAAGTCTAGCGCGTCTTCCAATTCCGCCATATCCGCGTGCCTACTATTTTAACGAATTTCTATTCATCTGTAAAGTTAAAAAGACTGCCATTTTTAAAAATGGCAACCCTTTTCTACTTACCGGTGAGTTTAAATTGCTCTTTGTCTTTATCAAAGCTCAACTTATATTCTTTTCCACTTTCTACTTGAATTTCAACTTTCGTTGGTCCCCAAGTCCTACTAACCTTTTTGTACAATACACCAGGTCTTATGTAAGTATAGCTAACCTCTAGAGTGACGTTCCCTGGTGCTGCATAAATTATGTATTTTGTGCCTTCAGCAAAAAACGCCGCTTCGCCACTAATAACTTGTGCATGAAAATCCTTTTGTATAAAAATACCATTCTCTGAAGCAAGCTCGATTTTTGCAAAATCCGAATGCGTTGCCAACCAATTTTCTCTTGAATTCTGATTGACTTTCATGGAGATGAAGCTAATAACAGCCCCTAAAACCAAAGTGCCTCCTACGATTAGTGCAATGATGTGCGGTTCCATTTTTTACTCTCCTTTCTTTTTATGATACCTATCAAAACTACATTTTTTCTTTTTCATCTGTGAGTTGAATAGCCTTACTTTTTTCACCAATGATGCCTAAATCTTCTAATAGTTCATGAAATCGCCGATACCCTAGCATAGATAAATCAAAATAATCTTTTTCTCCATTTATAGCAGTAACATATAGAGTGAATGTTTGATAATCAGCCGATTTTGATTGAATAGAAACTTCATCAAGATTATAATGATAAGCTTTTTTTCCATCATAGACTGAAAAATCGTTATCGTGAACAACAACCTTAATTCGACTTTCCTTATAAATTATTGTTAAAGCAAGCAATAAAGTAATGCCGGACGCAATAAACCCAGCCTTTGAACCACCAAAATACCCCACAAATAAAAAAACAAAAACGACCGCAAACACCATAATGATTAAATTAAGCATTACAGCCATAAGATTTCTTTTATATACTTTTTCCATCCAAACCTCTTCTTTTTTCATTATAATATATCCTCTATTTGCTTTGCAATTTTTTACAGTGTAAATTCTTTAATAAATTATTGAATTCATAAAACAAAAGGGCTTAATGCCCTTGACTTAAATATTCAAACACCTCTTCACTACAAGCTTTTCCATCTTTTATTGCGTTGCCAATCATAGCTGGACCATACAAAGCATCTCCACAAACAAAGACCCCTTCTAAATTGGTCTTATGTTCTGATTTTGATAAAGTCTTTAACCCCTCATCCAAAACAGAGAAGTCAACCTTTTGACCAACAGCCGCAACCACCAAATCTGCTGGAATGAAATGTTTCGAACCTTCTTGCACATGCACAGAAGCTCGACCGCTTTCATCTTTTTCGCCAAGAACCATCGTGTCCGCTTGAACACCTGTCACAGACCCCTTCACATCCCGAACAATATCCGCAATATTTTCAAGGTAATGGAAAACAACACCTTCTTTTACAGCGTCCTTTACTTCTCCTTTACTAGCAGGTATTTCGTCTTGTGAACGACGGTACAAAAGTTGCACATCCGGCAAAATTCTTTTCAAGCTTCGGCAACAATCCATCGCCACATTGCCACCACCCCAAACAATTGCACTTTGGTACTTTTCTTGGTAATCCTTTTCTTGATGCAAAATATTTAGGTTATATAACAAAGTCAACCCTGCTTCGTAGCCATTCCCTGCTTCAAAGCCTGCTAAATTTTCAATCTGAGCACCAATCGCTACAACCACCACATCATTTTCTTCACGAAGCTTCGCAAAAGGAATATCTTTTCCTACTTCGACATTATAGTAAAACTGAGTTCCCTTCTCTTTTAATTCTTTTTCAACTCTATCTATAAAAGCTAAGCTAAAACGCCAAGATGGAATACCTGTGTAAGCAGCTCCTCCTGAACGATTATTTTTATCATAAATGGATATTTGATAATCCCCTTTATTTAATAAAGCCTGTGCTCCAAGTAAAGCAGAAGGTCCCGCTCCGATATACGCTATTTTTTTCATCACTTTTCTCCTTGCGGTCTAATTCTTGATGAAATGGATGAAAATGTCAATTTTAGTGCTACTTCTGCTAAAATAAAGCAAGGGAGAATATCATGAAGAAAATTGTTAAAATCTTGTTTGTTTTAGTCGTTTCAATTAGTCTTTTTGCTTGCAATAATGGTTCATCCGAAAAGAAAGAAGTACAAGCGATTACGGAAAAATTTCTACAATCCTTTGATAAGGGAGATTATGATAACTGCAAAAAGTTCATGACAAAAGAAGCTAGTAAGATGATTGATACAATCAATCAAGCTTTAAATACAGATGGCTTAGGTGGCAATATTTTTACTTTCACTATAGAACAAAAAACGCAATTGAAAACAATTTTCCATCAATTGTTAGATAAAATGATAAAGTTTTATCAAATAGGTGAAATCAAAAAAGAGGGTGATGTTTATGTAATAGACGTTACTTTTGAAGGCGTTAAAGAATTGGATACTGTTTTAGAGGTATTCCAAAAGAAATTTAATTCCCAAAGAAATAATTTCATTAAGACTTGGACAGAGAAAGGCGAGAATGAGGCCAAGAAGATGATGGCTTCTATACTTATTAAAGACTTACAAGAAACCGTTGATACATTGGAAACTTATGCTACTTTCTCTAACTTTTCAATGAAACTTTCAGTTGAAAAAGTTGACAACAAATGGCTGATTTGTGAATTTTCAAATAAAGAAAACAAGAAGTGATTTACAACTTCTTAATGAGTGATTAGCTCAGCTGGGAGAGCACTTCCTTGACGTGGAAGGGGTCATGGGTTCAAGTCCCTTATCGCTCACTAACATACATAAGAAAAGGAAGTTCAACCTAGAACTTCCTTTAATTTATCGATAACTGATTCAATCGCTTCTTCACATTGGAAACTGACCAGTTTCAATGATCCACCACCACGAATCATCATACTTTCCTGGATGCTCCTTAAATAAACTCTCGCGGATCCATTGCTTGACCCCAAAGCCACATGAACTTGATTATTCACCTTTGATACAAAAGCTATTTCACGATTATCAGTCAATAAAGGATTTAAGAAAGAAGCTAACTCTTTACTTGTAAAGCCGTCTATTTCAATCACTTTTTCATTCGTCTTTTTTACTTTTTCTAATTCAAAAGCTAAGACTTTTTCTTTCCAAGTTTGTTCGCTCTTATTCTTTTCTTTTAAGTCATTTTGTAACTTTTCAATACGGTCTTTTAGTTCATTTTCTTTCACGCCGGCTTGCCTACTAGCTTCCATTAGATATTGATGTTCCAACTGAAAACGTTGCTTCGTTGCCGGTCCAACTGTACATAGAACTCTTGTACCACGGGAGGTTTTCTCCGCTCCTAAAACCACTGCCGAACCTATTTCACCAGTATGATTGACATGAAGAGTGCCACATGGTTGCTCGTCATAATCCCCTATTTTAACAACACGAACAAGATTTAAATGTTGGTAATGAGAATCTGGATAATCCTTTCCTGGCACATAAGAAAATTCAACTGGAATATCATCCCAAATCACTTCATCCATATACGCTTGAATATTCTTTAATTCTTCTTCATCCACCGTTTCATTGACTTCATACCATTGATTCATAGCTTGTACACCAATCGCAATGATATATTTACCTTCTTTTCGGCGATAATAGCCATCCATCGCATGAAATAAAGTTTGGACGCTTGTATTCATATAGCGTGTTTCACGATCTACCTTCATTTCAATCGGATTACTTAAAGTACCATCCACCTTATGCCAAAGAACTTCGTTTTCATCGTATTTTAAATCTGTCACAGTCAAGCCATTGATAGTACCAACATCTGCCAACATACCACCTTTATTACCATAAAAAATAGTATCTTCAAACTGGTAATAGCCTTCTTTTTCTTTTTTGATAGTCGTTTTTATCTCTAATTGTTCAAAATGGTCATTACTCATAACGAAATCCTCCCTTTCGATAGCTTTATTGTATCATTAGCTATTAATTAATTCTCTACACTGTATTCCTTCAAAATGTTTTGTAATGATTGAAATCTTTTTTGTTTTTCAGTATCATTACTAAGTACGCCGATATAGCTCAGTCGGTAGAGCAACTCATTCGTAATGAGTAGGTCGTTGGTTCGATTCCGATTATCGGCATATCTTTCTATTTCGCTAACATCTGTTAGTGTTCGAAAAACCAGTTAAATACTGGTTTTTTAATTATATATATTTTTTTTGGAATGACGCTGAAATACACGGATAAACAATAGAAAATATTCATAAAATACTGAGAAGAATGACATTTTAAGCTTTTTCTTTAATAACTTTAAAGTATATTATGTTGATGAAAAAAAGATTAAAAGTCTACCAGCTAATGAAAGTAGGCTTTTTGACAAAGACCTAAATAGACTGGGAGTAAAAAGATTTTTTATTTATCATTCAACTACACAGATAATTTCCCCATCCTCAAAGTGGGCTATTTTACTAAAGAATACACATCATATCCTTTTCACGAATGGTATTTTCACCACCTGGAAAGACCTTTTCAATTCCAATACCCAAACTAACAATCTCTGCCTTAGACTATTCACAAATAGCTATTACCCCGATGTGGCTTACCCTGTTGCTAGAAAATCATCTACTTTTAAAATATTTTCAGGGAATATTTTTCCATCCGCTAAGATACAGTTTTCTAATAACTTCATACTACTACATAAGCTTTCTTTTTTTCAGCGAAATCTTTTTCTAAATTAAGTCATTTTCAGATAAAATAGAAATGTGAGGTAATCATGGGTAAAATTATACAAATTATGGATGAAAACCAAATGGATCGCTCTTTAAGTCGTTTAGCACATGAAATCATCGAAAAGAATGATGGTTTAGAGAATATTGCTCTATTAGGAATTAAAAGAAGGGGCGTTCCTTTGGCTAAACGTTTGGCAAAAAAACTTAAGAAATTTGTTGATGTGAATGTACCTGTAGGAGAAATTGACATTACTTTATATCGTGATGATTTGAGTGAAATCAAAAATGGTCCTCGAACAAAATCTTGTCAAATCCCTGTTTCTTTAAAAAACCATACCATTATCCTTGTGGATGATGTTTTATACACCGGAAGAACAGTGCGAGCCGCAATTGATGCTATCTTTGATGTAGGAAGACCGATTTCCATTCAATTAGCTATTCTAATTGATCGTGGGCATCGAGAGTTACCAATCCGACCGGATTATATTGGCAAAAATATCCCGACTTCTAAAAAAGAAATCGTTCATGTTGAATTAAAGGAAATTGATGATAATAATCAAGTTTATGTACAAAAGGAATTGAATTAACCAATTCCTTTTGTGATAGAATTCTATTTTCTGTTCTCTTGTAAGTTTTTCCATAACAAAAAATGAACCTCCTTTATTGGTTTGTCCAACTTTTGGGGTTCACTTTACTGATTGATTGACTGTTTTTGAATTGCTATGTTATAGCTTTGTATTTAGTTGTAATTTCTAACTGTTAGTACACTTTTACAGCTGTTGAACAAGCCAATTTTCTTTTCCAATCATTTCAATCAACTCTAACTGCTCTTCAGCCCAGTATGCATCTTCTTCTTCGTCCTGATAATACTTTTTCAAAATATCATATGTTGTGTAATCTCCTCTTGCTTCCTCAGTCAAAGATGCAAGCCAAGCAAGTCCATCCTTAGAAACTTGCAAATCATATTTAATCCATTCAATTGGATTTTTGTAAACTACTGCTTCTTGCTTTGCTTCAAGTTTTACATCTCCACCTAAATCTATAAGTCTATCTATGCACTGCTGAACATATCCTCGCTCTTCTACTGCATGCTCTGCATATTTATCTGCCAATTTGCTAAAACCCTGACTCGCAAAAACTCTTGCCTGGATTATATGTCCATCTGCCTGTTGGGATAAATTTGTAATTATCACTTGAAGACCTTTCATAACATTTTCATTGTTCATATGCTTTACCTCCATCTATTTTTATGTCATCATATTATACCTTTTTTACAGCATTCTCAATCACTTTGCTTAGACTTTTTACCGTTTTTAAACATTTTTCTTCATCATTTTTTTCTCCTTTTTCATCAAAAAAGACGGAATTTTATCCGTCTTATATATTCTTTATTGTTTATCTCTTTTTCTCTTTTTCCTATGGTGGTACTTTCCATAAGATTCCTTTATCTCTCATAGACTCTCCTTTCTTGGGGGCGTTTCACTCCCAGACCTCTCAAATATAAAAAAGACGGAAAAGTCCGCCTTCAAGAAGTAAAAATTCTTTCACTATTTTAGTTGTAAAAAAAGGAACTAGCAACTAATCTTCTCCAACTCTAAATGAGCCATCATTTGTATATAATACCCAACAACCATCAAAATCTGAATCCCCATAAGTGATGTTAGATAAATTATGACTTTGTTTTACCCAAGCTTCGTATTTATCGAAAACTTGATCATAGGTTAAGCACATTCTTTTATTACAGCTTCCATCAGCCCCTAATTTATATTTACAAGCCTTTGGTTTTGTTGCGCTATTGGATGGCTTGGTTGTGCTACCGGAGCTACCTTTAGCACTACTCGTCTTTCCCTTTGAGGAAGTCTTCTTACTAGAGCTTGAATTAGAAGTAGACTTCTTCGTTTGAACATTGGATTTAGAACTTTTCACTTTAGCTGCTGTGCTATTGTTCTTCTTAGTTGAAGTTGAAGTGGATACTTTAGAGACTTCCTCTTTTTTCGTGGAAACTTCCTTTTGAGCCGGAGCTGTTTCCTTAGCTTCCACTTTCTTTTCTTCTTGTTTCACTTCTTCCTTTACTTCCTTTTTCGTTATTTCCGGTTGTGGTTTTGAATTTGAAGTGGTGATGGTTTCCTTTTGTCCTGATTTCTTTTCAGCAACAGTTGCACTTTGTTTCGGACCGCAACCATTCAGTAACATGACCGCCACTAAAGCACTCATTCCTAACGCATTTATCTTTTTCATATTGACCTCTCCTTTTAATGATTTTTTAATAATTCCTCTAATTGATAATTCAAAAATTCTTCAACCTTTGATTCATCGGTGTAATCCAAATACCTTTTGTTAGCTAATCCTATGAATATTTCTCCCAAATCAACATCATCTAATTTAATAATAATGACTCTATCTCCATTATAGATAAGTTTTCTATACAATGTTGAAAGTTCTTCTTTTGCATACCTTGATTGCAGGGTGTTTTTACTAACGAAAGCTAAAAACAGTTGACTATCTCTTAAACCTTCATTGATTTTTGCGTTAATATCATCTCCATACTCTATATCGTTTTTATCAATCCAAACAGGAAAACCCAATTTTTGACACCGATTTTCAAAGTCATAAACAATATCCTTATCCTTATATGAATAAGAAATGAATATTTTTTTATACGAAATAAGATTTTTATAGCCCCTTTTCTCTAATACCGATTCTGGATAATATAAACACATCATATTCAAAATACTAGAAATTCTCTCTTTTGTCTCCTTATACATGAATGTAGATGTATCCCATTTTCTATCTCTGAATGATTCCTCTAGTATTTTATCGTACGAAGAATTTTTATCTTCTTGCAGACAGTTTTTGGTTGCCATTTTCTTGATTTTTATCAGTGTTTCCGTTGGAGCTATGATGCATAATCTGATAGACAAATCATAAACTATATTATTGACCGCCACCATCAACATTCCATCTATCGGAATTAAGTTATTGACTTCATAAATAAAATCAACATACTTATCACGTTTTCCATAAGGAATTTCAACAATATATTCTTCCATTCCCCTATCCCCTTTAAAAACCAATCTATGTACCTTCAGCATATCATTATATTGGGCTATATACTCACAATCTTCACAAATAATTTCTATTTCTTAGTGGTATGAGAACTATATTCTTCAATGTATTTGACTAATATATCCACCTATTTTGGCTCATCGTCGCAAATTACGTATCTCATGCCATTATCACACCTCATTCAATATAAATAAAAAACACAACCTAACGATTGTGCTAGTAAGTGGTTCCTGTCGGGCTCGAACCGACGACCCACTGATTAAGAGTCAGTTGCTCTGCCAACTGAGCTAAGGAACCATCTGTGGATTGCTTGATTATTATAAAACAACCCACAACCTATTTGCAAGCAAAACTTCATATTTTAAAGCATGAATTTTCATCCTTTTTTTCAAACTTTGGCCAATCAACTTTTGCTAGCTCCTGCCAATTATTCTCTTTTGAAAATAATTCGTACAATTCGAAGGTGGATAACTTGTCTAATTGAATGCGACTGTTGTCTTGAAATATAGATTTGACTACCATAAAACGTCCTCTCTTTCTGTCTTTATCCTATCGCTCAAGCATGATAACAGGCGGTAAATATTTTCCTTTTACTTGAAACGGTTTTCAACTAAAAACAAGGCTATAATAGAGACATGAAAACCGCATTCCGAATCACAAATTTACATAATGGAATTATTATTCCATACCCTGGTTACCGCATTGACCATACAAGAGCAAATTCCATTTATAAGGATGTTTTAAAGGCTCTTACCTTCGGTTTCCGTCATCTTGATTTACCATCAGATTCGACGTATTTTCCCCTCATTCAAAAGGCGATTGAAGAAAGCCATGTTCATCGTGATGATTTATTCTTAACCGCCAAACTTGGCAATCATGACCATGGCACTAATGGTGTAAAACGTTATTTTGGTCATTTATTAAAGATTTTTAAAACCGACTACATTGATTTGTTCTTAATCAACTGGCCGAATCCTTTGGAATTTAGAAAAAACCATTTGTATACTGAAAAGGAAACTTGGTTTGCTTTGGAAGATTTATACCGAAGTGGAAAGGTGCATGCGATTGGTATTGGTAATTGCCAAGCCCATCACATTGAAGAATACTTAGAGTTTTCAAATATTGCCCCAATGGTCAACCAGGCTCGCTTTTATCCAGGCTTTCCTTTTGAGAATAACTTGGATTGTGCAAAACTTCATGGCATTCAAACCATTGGCTTTCTACCGCCTAACCATGAAGCTATCCTAAAAGCAAAGGAAATTCAGATATTCGCGAATAAATATCATGTGTCTACTCGGATGATTTGTGCCCGTTATTTATTGGATAAGGATGTACTTCCACTTGTTCAAAGCAATGATTTGAATGAAATGGAAGATTATTCTCAGTTACATTCTTTTCAATTAGCGAAAGAAGATATTAAATTTCTGGATGGAATTCAAAATTATGGTCCTGCTAACATTAATCCGGATACCTGTGATTTTTAAAGGACTAGAAGCTGTACCGACCTCCCTATCGTTAGATTTTGGTCTAACTTTTGGGGGACACATCAAAGCTTCTCGCCTTTTTAATTTCCAAATAAAAAGATGGCTATCACCACCTTCTAAAAGAACCAAAGTTTTTTCTTTTCATACACCTTTGTTGAAATACCCTTGAACTCATAGCCCGAATCTTCAATTGCCTTTTGAATTAACTTTGGATCCAACGCTTCTTCTGAGACAAAACAAGCTTCTTTCTTTTTTCGGCTTGCTTTAACCTTTGAAACAGATCCTAAACGACGAAGTGCATCTTGAATATGGCTTTCACACATCGAACAAGCCATTCCCTCTATTTGAATGGTTGTCTTAAACATTTTCCACTCCTTTGAACTCATACTCCTTTTCTTCAATTACCTTTTGAAAGGCTTCACTCGGAACATCCTTTGACAAAGATACCTCTGCAATTCCTTTTTCATGAAATACAACAGCTCTTTCTACTCCATCAATTTTTTCCAAGGCTTTCTTAATGCTCATTTCACAATGTTCACACATCATACCTTCTACTTTTACAATCTTTTTCATTTTACTTTCCTTCTTTCTTTTCCATTCCATCCATTGAACCTCTACTCTTTTCTTATTCTTCGGCTGACGGGTAATCCTAACATAATTTAATCTTAAGGCATTTAATACCACAGTTACAGAGCTTAATGCCATAGCTGCTGCAGCCCACATTGGTTCAATCGCAACTCCGGGAATAAATCCTGTTGCGGATGGTACTAACACCAAATTATATATAAAAGCCCAAAATAAATTTTCATGGATGATTTGGACTGTCTTTTCACTTAAATAAATAGCTTGTACCACTTCTGATAAATGCGATTGGCTTAACACAATATCCGCCGCATCTATCGCTACATCCGTACCGGCTCCAATTGCTAAGCCTAAATTTGCGTCCGTTAAAGCTGGCGCATCGTTAATACCATCACCAACCATCGCCACTTTCCCAAACCGCTTTAGCCAAGAAATAACTTGTTCTTTTTCATCTGGTAAAACGCCTGAAATTACATGTTGAACACCGGCTTGCTTACCAATTGCTTGTGCGGTAGCTTCTTGATCGCCTGTAATCATCACCACTTCACGACCGGATTGTTGTAGGATTTTAATAGCCTGCTTAGAATCTTCTTTGATTGGATCAGCCACAATAATAGATCCTAGATACATTCCATTTTGTATGAACAATAATGGCGTTCTACCCATCTTAGCTTGTACTTCCAAAACTTCTTTTTGTGTTTCACTCAATGAAGTCAAAGAAGAAATATAACTATAAGAACCACCCACAATCTCTTTGCCCTTCACATAAGCTTTTAAGCCATGCCCAACGACGGTTTTAAATTGTTCCACCTCTTGTAAATTTATCTTTTTTTCACGTGCTTTTTCGACAATGGCTTTCGCAAAAGGATGTTCACTTTTTGCTTCTAAGGCGTACGCAAGTGACCATAATTCAGAGTTTTCTTCAAAGACCTCTACCACTTGTGGCTGTCCTTTAGTGATTGTTCCTGTCTTATCCAAAGCAATAATATCCATCTTACTCATTTCTTCCAAAGATTCAGAAGTTTTAAACAATAAGCCATTTTGGAAACCAACACCACTACCCACCATAATCGCTACTGGCGTTGCTAGACCAAGGGCACATGGACAAGCAATCACCATGACCGATACGGCATGTTGCATGGATAAGCTAACATCCTTAGTCCAAATGAACCAAATAAAGAACACGAGAAGTGAAATTACTAAGATGGTTGGTACAAAGATAGAGGAAATCTTATCCGCAATTTTAGCAATTGGAGCTTTTGTCATGGAAGCTTCTTTCACCAGTTGAATAATTTGCGCCAAACTAGTATCCTTACCCACTTGTGTGGCTCGAATGACCATGTATCCAGTTCGATTGATGGTTGCGGATTTGACAACATCCCCTTCCTTTTTATCTACCGGTAAGCTTTCACCCGTTAAAGCACTCTCGTCCACCGTTGCTTGTCCCTGTAAAACAATACCATCTACAGCAATCTTTTCACCGGCCTTCACTAAGATACAATCATTGACCTTTACTTCTTCAATGGAAACCATTTTTTCTTCCCCATTCATAAACAAACGAGCTTCATTTGGACTTAGTTGAATGAGAGATTTTAAAGCGTTGGTTGTTTTTCCTTTGGAATAAGCTTCTAATGTTTTCCCTAAGACAATAAAAACCAAAATCATCGCAGCTGATTCAAAATAATATTGATGATGCGCTAAAGTCATTTGTTCCAATGTCGGTGTGACTGTCATGCGAAATAAAATACCAATCGACCAAAGGTATGAAATCCCCGAGCCTAGGGTAACTAAGGTATCCATATTTGGTGTTAAATGAATCAGTGATTTCCATCCTGATACGAAGAAAGAACGATTAATCACCATTACCACAAGTGCCAAAATGGCTTGCACCAAACCCAAAGCCATATAGTTTTCATTGAAAAAAGAAGGTAGAGGCCAATGAAACATCATATAGCCCATACTGAAATACATTAAAACTAAAATGACCCCTAACGATAGTACAAAGCGTTTCATTAACTTAGGCGTTTCTTCTTCCGATAGTTCATTCCCCTTTGTTTTAACATCTGTATGACTATTTGAAATAGCTTGATAGCCAGCTTTTTCCACTGCTTTTTCAATATCTTGATGCGAAACATTTCCTTCAACCACCATAGAATTAGTCAATAAAGAAACCGAACAAGATTGAACACCCGGAACTTTTTTAACAGCTTTTTCAACCGTTGCTTGACAAGCTGCACAACTCATCCCTTTTACTTGATAATTTTCCATACAACCTCCTACTTCATTAACTTTTGAATCATCTTCACAAGTTCTTGAATACTTTCTTCATTTCCTTCACGAAGATCTTCCACTACACAAGTTTGAATATGACTTGCCATTAGTTCTTTAGAAAAGCTATTTAAGGCTGATGAAACAGCGGATACTTGCATAACAATATTAGGGCAATATTGATCCTCATCCACCATCTTCTCAATACCTCTAATTTGTCCTTCAATTCGATGCAAGCGCGTGAATAAAGCTTTCTTTTCTGCTTCACTTCTTTGTTTATATTCGTGTGCGTAATATTCCATATATGATCCTTCTATAGATATTACTATATACCCATAGGGGTATATGTCAAACAAAGTGATTAGCTGTCTTTCTTTTTGTTTTCTAGTATAATCATGGCATGAAAAAGTATTCTATTATGACTTTTAACTTATTATCTGATGTTGTTTATCCATTTGGCTCTAAACGCTTTTCTCGTCGTTTACCAGCTATTTTAGCCTGTTTAGACGAATATAAACCCGATATTCTTTGCGTGCAGGAATACACAAGAACCATGCGTCAATCTCTAAAACCACTAGAAAAGGATTGAAAGCGTTCGATATGAACAACTTCATATTCTTTTATCCCTTCTTCCTAAAGGACCAACTATTCTATGTGGAGACATGAATACTACCTTATCCGGAAAAACACTTTCTTACTTGGAATCTACTTGGATACGCCCACAAGCTCTAGGTAGTACCTTACGAGGGAAGTTTGGTTCTGCCCGTTATAAGCAAGAAGCTGTTGATCAAATTTTACTTCGTCAATTAAAATTTCTTGATATTAAGAAAATAAAAAAGGATTATGTGGGGCAAGAGCCTTCCGATCATTGTCCTTTATTCGCTCATTTTTCACTTTAAATGGAAGCCAAGAAGACGTAGATGATAGGTTTTTTGAATTTTTGATAGATAATGCAAAATATCCTTATCACTCATTTCTTCTGGTAAATCGATGGATTGTAGCTTCCCAAGACCATCCAAACTTTGTGTTTTTTCTTGTAAAGCAAAACCTTTCATAACATCTATTTCTTTTTCAGGAATAAATTCCATGTAGATGCCTTCTTTTTCAAGGACTTCTTTTTCTTCCTGCAATAGCTCTATTAAATCCGTTGCTTGTTCAAGCGACACATTCTTCCAACAAATTTTCGCAATTTTTTTATCAGGTAAACCATAGGCTTTACTATATGGATACAGACCATTTTCAGTCAATTTATCAAGAATAATTTGTTGGGTTAATAAAGCTTTATGAGCTAAGGTCAATTTTTCTTTCCAAGTTTCCTTGTCAAATGAAATACTCACTTTGCCGCTAATCATTTGGCTATCCACATCTTGAGGCATTGTTCGCCAAAATAAACATTGGTCTTTCTTTAATAAATCAAGCACCTTCTCTTCCAAATAATTGACTGTCATCCATGGATACGCAAATGGTTTTCCTTCGCCATCACCTTCTAATAAAACTTCATAGAAAGCTTGACGGATTTTCCCCGCTTCTTTTTCTAAATCTCCATAAACAAATGTCATTTTCTTACCAGCGATAAACACTTCTTGATGAATAAATTTTTCGGGAATACGACCATCAAAGGCAAAATGGCTAAAAGGAGCTTTTCCGCCCCAACGAGAAGGAACATTTAAACCATATACCAGGGTTTGAATCGATTGTTTAATTTCAGCATAGCTTAATTCATCTTGACGCACAAAAGGAGCTAGTAAGGTATCTATGTGTTCAAAACCTTGTACACTCACCCATTCATTTTGGATAATGCCGATAAAGTTGGTGATATGTGAACAAGCGGTGCTTAAATGTTTAGCTGGTAAAGTACCTACCTTTCCTTGCACTGGCAAAATTCCTTTTTTTAATAGTAAATTCAAATCCCAAATACAAGCGTAAGGAGCCATCATCTCCATACCACCGATTTCTAATGTGCCTTTATGAACCGCCTCTCGAATACTACGGTCGTAAATATCCTCTAACCAATATAGTTCGGTTAAGGAAGCTGAGTTATTTAAGATTAAACCACCAATGGTATTTTCTTGATTCCCCTCTAAATAGCGTTCAATATCTTTTAAATACTGATGGTTCGCCTCTTCAATTTCACGCAAGCGTTCATGTTCACGGCGATATAAAATATAGGCTTTCGCCACTTCGGAATAACCACATTCCGCTAACACATGTTCCACACTGTCTTGAATATCTTCAACACTAATCACATCGTCCGCAATTTTATCTTCAAAATCAGCCACTGCTCGTATCGCAATTAAATCCAATACCGAAGAAGGAACCCTTTTTTTCGAGCCATGAAAAGCTTTTTTAATGGCAACTTTGATTTTATCTACCTCAAACTCGGTTAAGCTATTATCTCTTTTTCTAACTTTCCACATGACTTATCTTCTCCCATTCTTCTTCACTCCACTCCACTAAGTCTTTTTGAATCACTTGATTGCTTTGTCTAAATGGATACAACTTCCAATGCTTATCGCCTTCTAATTCTTTATACATTTGTTTTACATCTTTTTTACCATGGAAAGCTTTCACTAAAGTGGTATGGATTTCATAGGGAATTCCCGAACATTGTACCAATTTCAAGCTTTCTTTCATGCGCCGGATAGGAACATCCCTTGCCAACAAACCAACAGTTTCCGGTATTTTCCGACTTGCATTTTTCCAATCGAGTTGGATGTAATCCACTAGTTTTCTTTGTATAAGACTTTCTAACACATAGGGAAAAGTACCATTGGTTTCTAATTTAACCGATAAGCCTAACTTTTTAATTTCTACTAAGAAAGGAATAAGGGCTTCTTGTTGACAAGGTTCTCCACCACTGATACAAACTGCTTCCAAAAAAATTGTTCTGGATTTTAAATCTTCTAAAACTTCTGTAACATCTAATAAATTCGCTTCTTGGGGCAAGAAAACCAAATCTTTTTGATTACAAAAAGGACACTTTAAATTACAACCGGATAGATAAATAGTGGCGCTTACTTTATCGGGATAATTTCCTAAATCTAAATTTTTATATTTACCAATGCGTAAGGATTGGAAATCTTTATCTTCCTCTTTATCATTCGCTTCTGAATTCTTCATCACAATCGTCAGCTCTTCTAAAAAATGTGAAAAATCAACGTCTTTAGCAAGACTTTGTCCATATTCTTGACGATAATGATAGATAGAGCTAATGATATCTGATGCTTTGGAAGTGGTGTAAAGATGTTTTACACGACGGTCTTGTTCATCAATTTTTACTTTTAAATAGCCATTATCTAATAAGTTTTGTACAACCTTTGAGGTTGTTCCTTTATCCACAACCGACCTTTGGGTTAATTCTTGCATGGTAATACCAGCGTGTTCATTGACCATAAGTAAAGGAAGTACTTGACCCCAACCCAAATTATATTGGGATAGACTATGGTCAAAGTACTTTTTAGTGTTTCGATAAAGCAACGACAAAGCTAATAAATAGTTATCTTCCATCACATTTATTTTAATCAAAAATAGTTAAATTTCCTAGGAAATTAAGCTGCAACTTACAATATCATGCGTATAAATAAACAATGTGTTCTTCATCTGATAAATCTTCTCGATACCAATAGTGGTCAAAGCTGTTTCTTAATTTATTGACTTCTTCGATTTTTCTTTCTGTCATGGAATAAATCAAGTCGCCTCTTCCTATCTTCGCAAGTGTTCCTTTGGTTTTAAGTTTTCCTTTTTCTAAATGACCAAAGAGGATATGGGTTACTTTCCCATCATAGTCTTTTAAAAGGGTATCGCTGTATTCTTTTGAAGCTACATTAATAATTTCTTCCTGTTGAAAGTACTCTTTTAATTTATTTTTCCAATAGGAATAAAGACTTCCGCTTGGCAGAAAAGCTTGCATCTCCAGACGATAGGAAACCACCGCATCCATTGGTTTTAAAACACCATACATAGCGGATAGTATGCACAAATGTTCTTCTAAATAATCCAATTCCTTTTGTCCTAAAGCATTCGCTGATAAATGTTGGAAAGCTAAGCCTTGATAAGCAAAAAGAGCTGGTGTTTTACCGGACATCGATTTAGTTTCTAAAAGCATTTGATTGGTTCTTTGGAATAAAGCATCCGATACATTCCAAATCTTTTTTCTTTCTTTATCGGAATATGATTTCATCGCTTCTAATAATTCATTCGCTTCTTTTAAGAAGAAAGGATTTTGGGTAGTAAGAAAATCTTCATCCATCTTCATTTTCTTGCTTGGAGAAAAAATAATTTTCATATTCTTATTGTACTGGAAAATAGTTGAATTAAAAACGCAACTGCCTAACTAAAAAGCAGTCCATTCATTTGAATTTACTGCTGACCATTCTATTCCCATCAAAACAATTCAATTATTTCTATAAATGCCAAAAGATCCACTTACTATAGGCTCTCCTCATATTCTTTTAAGATAAGCCGCAAATCATTTAAAGAGTTAATGCTCGAAACAGCTTTCTTAATTTGCGAACAATTAGGCATTCCGGTTAAATACCAAGCCGCCATTCCCCTCATCATCTGCATCCCATTTCTTTCTCCCATTCTTGCGGATAAACGAACAGCGTATTCTTCTAATAAATGAAGTCTTTGCGAAAGACTTGGTTCAATGAATTTCTCCCCCTTTAAAGCCGCCACCATTTCTGACATAAAATAAGGGCGGCCAAGTAAGCCTCGACCAATCATAATCGCATCTACACCTGTTTCCTCAAACATTCTTTTCCCATCCGCAACAGTTCTAATATCCCCATTGCCGATGACCGGAATAGAAACCGCCTCTTTCACTTGCTTAATAATACCCAAATCAACTTTCCCACTGTACATCTGACTTCTCGTTCGACCATGAACCGCAATGGCTGAAACACCTACATCTTCTAAACCTTTCGCCACTTCCACCGCATTGATGTGCTGAAAGTCCCAACCCGACCTGATTTTAACCGTTACCGGTTTGTGAGAATGATCAACAACTGCTTTCGCTACCTTTTGTGCTAACCGTGGATCTTGTAATAAATACGAACCGGCATGTGATTTGATAATCTTTTGCACAGGACAACCCATATTGATGTCTATTATGTCACAATCACTATGTTCATTTAAATATTCTGCCGCTTCAGCCATGGTTTCCAAATCCGAACCAAATATCTGTAAAGAAACAGGATGTTCATCCTCGACAGTTTCACACATCCTAAATGTCTTCTCACTTTTATAATGCAAGGCTTTGTCAGAAATCATTTCCGATACCACCAAGCCTGCCCCTGATTGACGCATTAAAGAACGATACACGGGATTAGAAATACCTGCCAAAGGAGCCGCTATCACACGGCTTTCCATTTTAACATCAGCGATTTTCCAACTGTTTTGCATGGACTATTTCCTTTAATTCATCTTCACTAAATTGATATTTTGTATAACAAAATTGACAAGTAACTTCTGCTCCATGGTCTTCCTCAATCATTTCTTGCAAGTCCTTATCCGCTAAGGTGGTTAAAGCATGGAAATAATGTTCCTTAGAACAAGAACAGTTCCACACCACTTCTTTTTCATCTAAAATTTGTGCATCTGGTATATAGGCATAAATCATTTCTTCCGGGCTTAAACCTACATCCACCAATTCAGTGATGGGTTTCATCGTACGAGCAATTTCTTCCAAAGCACAAATCGTTTCTTCACTAGCTCCCGGCATAAGTTGAAAAATCATTCCTCCAGAAGCACGAATATCTCCTTCCGGATTAACCAATACACCTACGCCAACAATCGATGGTGTTTGTTCAGAAACCGCAAAATAATAAGCGAAATCATCACCAACTTCACCACTTTGAATATTCACCACACCTGAAAAAGGTTCTTTCAAACCCAAGTCTTTCGTTACTTTTAAAGTTCCTGATTGACCAATGGCCGCCCCAACATCCAAATGACCATCTTCACGAACCAAATAAATATTGGGATTACCCACAAAGCCACGCACATGCCCAGCCCCATCTCCTTGCGCTAAGACCGTTCCAATTGGTCCACCGCCATTAAAAAGTGCTGTCACTTTCGCCTTTGGATTCTTTAAATCGGAAGCTAAAATAGCTGTAAGCGTTAATGTTCGACCAAGAGCTGCCGCTGATGTGGCCATCAAATGGTGACTTTTACGTGCTTCTTCCACTAAATTCGTACTATGAAGAGAACGAATACGCACTTGCCCTGCAAACGCTTGGGCAATCACAATTTTATCTTTCATGTTTATACAACCTCCTAAAATAACGATTCCATTGTTCAAATATCCTTGGATTCACCTTTATTACCGATGCTTCTTTACTAAATAAACCATCATTTTTACGACCACAATCCTGAAAACGTTTATAGAAATAACCGGCGTAGCCTTTTTGGACACTTGCTTCAACTTGTGCTTCTAACAAATCTTCAATCGCTTGGTTCCAATCAATCTTATCACCATACTGTTTATGGGCATGACCCAAGTCATGGTGGCTTTCTTGCCAATAACCTAGGCCGCCAATAGTTTTAATGGAAATACGACTCGCATCCAAATGACCATTCAAACAAAAATCACCACTAAGCAGCCTTTGTCCCTCGGAAATATCCCACAAACAATTTACCTTTAAATTCTTCGGTTCAAAAGCACCATGACCATCCGGGAAAAGTATCCAGGCCGCTAAACTAGGATGGGTTTTGTATTGCTTGAAAAGAATAGAGGTTTCTTGCCTATACTCCTTCTTTTCACTTTCACTTCTTTCCTTCTTTCCCCATGCAAAAAGAGATGAAACTTCTTGAAAACTTTGCGGAACATCTTGAAACACAAGAATACCCATTTGATCGCATAGATAAAACCAACGGCTTCTTTCTAATGTACCGTATTTACGAATGGCTTGAAAACCAAGTGCTTTGATTTGCGAAAGACGTTCCTTCATTTCTTTCTCACTAGCACA
Source organism: Bulleidia sp. zg-1013 (assembly GCF_019798045.1). NCBI lineage: Bacteria > Bacillati > Bacillota > Erysipelotrichia > Erysipelotrichales > Erysipelotrichaceae > Bulleidia > Bulleidia sp. zg-1013. Next base: position 42,817 of record NZ_JAGXEX010000008.1, on the reverse strand, counting down.
AATTGGTCCACTCTTTTCTAACCAAGTTTCGTCCACAATACCATTAATCCACATGGCTTCCCCATTTAAACAAAACTTACCCTTTTTCTTTTCAATAGTTCTTAGGGCAAAATAACTCTTGACCAAGTCTTCCTCTGTCTGAACATAGATATCATACAAAAAAGGATCTTCCAAAGACCATAAATGTGGATGTTTCATTTCGACTTCATAGACTTTTTGATTGGTAATACCCGAATGAATGAGCTTCCCTTTTTCTGTAATGATAATCGCCGCCTGTTCAAAATCACCTTTCAAATGAACAAACACTCTTTTATCTTTGTACTCAACATAAACTTCATCTACACAATGTATCGGTCTATTTTCTAACCAAACCGAACCATAGATTCCTGAAAAAGGATGGTCTTTTTGGTATCCAAAAGCCGATAATTCATTATCTTCTACACGAACAACAAGGATATTTTGATATTTGATGACTGAAGAAACATCCACTTCAAAAGCATCATAGCTACCTCGATGATTGCCTAAATGAACACCATTCAAGTAAATTTCACAATCTTGATCGACCGCCTCAAAATGAAGAAAAGTCTGTTTTTCACAAGGCAAATACGCAAATTGAAGTTGATACCAAAGAACCTCGTTTTCCCTTGGCTTTTTAGGATATAAAGAAGCAGGGGTTCCCGGCACAAACGGAACAAGAATTGATTGAAAACCATCTTCAACCGGATCTTGTCCTTTTGAACAAATCTGTAAGTCCCATAGACCATTTAAAATCACATAATTATCTCTTTGCAAGGACATTCTTGGGTATTCTTGGAATGGTTTAATGTTCATAAGTATCTCTTTTCTTTTGTAAAAAGTTTGTGATAAAAATTAGAAGAATTTCCACAAAATGCCAAATCAACCAATATATAACTAAAGAATACTGAATGGAACGATAACTGATATAAACCACAAAGAAAAGACCAATCATCGTACTGACAACCACCATTGTGCTTTGTAGAAAATAAATTCTCTCTATCCACTTTTTGAGCCAATCACTTAATAGAACAAGTGAGCCACCAATAAGTACAAACAGAAACATATCTAATACAGAAGTACTTAAAAAACGAAATTTCCATAAATATAGTTCTAAGCTTGCTAGTAAAAAGCCTAAAAAAATACCAAATCCAATACTTTTTTTCATCCCTTATATTTTAGCGAATTATCTGACTTTTTAACAGAAAAAAAACTGGGAATTAACCTAGTCTTTATCAGCTGTTACTTAACCTCTTTAACATTTGCGAACGCTTTTACGATAGCCTTTTGGAATTCATCCACACCAATCGTAGCCCCAGATAGAAGGTCCTTATCCGTTGAAACAACGTGATTGTTCTTAACTTCCGTCTTCATACCTTCCACATCAGCTTTCGTCTTACCGACAAACCACTTATCCAAAGCTGCGTTTTGTTCATACCATTCTTTACCAATCTTAGAAGCCTTCTTCATGCCATAAGCATCCTTCTTTTCAAGCTTAGTTTGTTCGGACTTTACTTCACCATCAAAAGCACCCTTATTCGTTATTTTTACGGTGTTTTGAGCAACGTCTGTTAAAGCTAAAACAATCTTATTATCTTTATCCAAAGCCAAAGCTGCATAGGTTACATTAGAACGAGTACTTTTCGCATCTTTATTTTCCATCTTTGTTGAGCTTGCACTTGCGACTTGGGTAACCCCTTCCACCTCAACCGCCGCATTTACTGCTTTATCAAAGCTGGCTAAGAAATCATCCACACGAACAGTTACTCCTGTTTGTAAATCCGTTTCAGCTACTTTTGTGCCATGGTCATCTTTCTTTGCCTTCATATTCTTGAAGTCGGAAACCTTCTTTCCAATCGCCCATTTTTCAAGAGATTCAGCTTGTTCATACCACTCTTTACCAATCTTAGAAGCTTTCTTCATACCATAGCCATCTTTCTTTTCCTTCTTCGTTGGTGTTTCGGTATGATTGGATGTAAATTTACCTGTGCCATCAAAGGTTGATGTGTTTTGAGCAACATCAAAGTTTAAATACTTGATAACATCTCCTTCTAAAGCAACTGTGGCGATGGTTGTACTAAATTGAACAGAACCTTGATTATCCTTTAATTCCTTTGGTTTCAAATTAGAAACGGAACCAATACCAACCTTCAATTTCTTAACTTCCGGTTTTTTGTTGGCAGTACTTGAACAGCCAGCCAATAAGGCAACTGATATAACAGCCGTTAACACTTTCTTCATCATTTTTCCTCCTCAAATACTTTTTTTATTTTAAAATATGTGATTTTTTTGTCAATAAATAAGTGTTTCACTCTGAAGATACTTTCTTTTAAAAAGTAATCACCATTAAAAAGTACTCTTACGAGTACTTATTCAGTTTCTGCATCCATTGGTAATCCCTTAACAATGTTACGGATTTGTTCATTCGTTAATGTTTCATTTTCCATCAACGCATGTGCAACACTTTCTAATTCAGCCTTATGTTCGGTGATAATTTCCTTTGCTTTATTATGACAAGCGTTCACAATCTTACGAACCTCTTGATCAATTTCATAGGCCACTTCACCAGACACATTATTGGGTTGATTATAATCACGACCCAAGAACACATTCTCACTACCAGAATTATACTTAATCGGGCCAAGATCCGACATACCGTATAATGTGACCATATCTTGAGCAATATTAGTTGCTCTCTTGATATCATCTACCGCTCCGGTTGTAATATCATCAAAGAATAATTCTTCTGCGGTACGACCACCCATATAAGAAGTAATGGAAGCCATCAGGTCTTTCTTAGTATGCATCATCTTTTCTTCTTTTGGTGTCATTAAGTTATAACCACCGGCTTGCCCACGTGGGATAATCGTTACTTTTTGGACAATTTGAGCATCATCTAAGAATAAACCAATAATCGCATGACCGCTTTCATGATAAGCCACTAACTTTTTCGTTGCTTCATCATAAGTACGGGAAACTTTCGCCGGTCCCATCATCACACGGTCAATCGCTTCATCCACTTGATTCATATGAATCTCTTCTGTATTTTCACGAACCGCTAAAATAGCCGCTTCATTTAAGACATTTTCTAAGTCGGCTCCTGAAAAGCCGGGTGTTCTTTTCGCCAGAGCTTCTAAATTCACATTTTCCGCCAATTTCTTATTACGAGCATGCACTTCTAAAATAGCCTTACGTCCTTTCCAGTCTGGAAGAGAAACCGTAATTTGACGATCAAAACGGCCGGCTCTTAATAAAGCAGGATCTAAAACATCAGGACGATTTGTTGCCGCAATGATGACAACACCATTGTTTTCTTGCATACCATCCATTTCCACTAACAATTGGTTTAAGGTCTGTTCACGTTCATCATGACCGCCACCAAAACCGGCGCCACGTTGACGCCCTACCGCATCAATTTCATCAATGAAAATCATACATGGAGCTGTTTGCTTAGCTTTCTTAAACATATCACGAACACGCGAAGCACCAACCCCGACAAACATTTCCACAAAGTCCGAACCGGAGATGCTATAGAAAGGTACATTCGCTTCCCCTGCAACCGCCTTCGCTAATAAAGTTTTACCCGTTCCTGGATGACCACTCAACAGAATTCCTTTTGGAATCCGAGCTCCCATCTTTTCAAACTTCTTCGGATATTTCAAGTAGTCAATAATTTCCGACATCTCTTGTTTCTCTTCATCACAACCTGCCACATCCTCAAAACGAGTACGCACCTTGCTTTCCAAACGAGCTTTTGAATTAGAAAACTCAAATGCTTTCCCATTCGCACCACCATTGGCTTGTGCCATACGGGAAATCATCCAAAAGCCAAAGCCCATCATTAAAATAAATGGAATTAAGCTCACAATCACATCCACAAACTTATTGGAGGCTTCCGCATCCACAACCGTAATGTTCTTTGTTTTTAAAGTATCGATGCTCTTATTGATCAAATCACTACGGCTAGGTAATGTAATATCAAAAGTTGCTTTCTTACTTGAATTGCTATAAGTTCCTTTAATATTCGTCACATTTCGACCAACGGAAAAATTAGCACTTTCAATACTGCCTGCATCCACCAATTTAGAAAATTCATCGATGGTCATCTTATTCGTATTCCGATTTGGATTCATCAACAATAAATTGGCAAGCGCAATTAAAATAATCAATATCGGTAAATAACGCTGTACTAAATTTCTATTTTTCATTCTTACTCCTCAGTTTGGTAGCACTCATCTTTCAAGACACCAATGTATGGTAAACAACGATAATCTTGATTAAAGTCCATACCAAAACCAACCACAAACTCATTGCCAATCTCAAAACCAATATATTCTGGTTTCGTATCCACAACACGACGACAAGGCTTATCCAATAAAGTTACAACCCGAATCGAAGCCGCCCCTTTATTCATCAATGTTTCACAAACCGTTTTAACCGTACGACCTGTGTCCACAATATCTTCCACTAAGATAATATCCACACCTTTAATCGAAGAATCCAAGTCTTTTAAAATACGAATATCACCAATGGATTCCGTTCCCTCATACGATGAAACATCCATAAAATCATATTGAAGGTTTAAATCAATATTTTTAATCAATTCCGCTAAGAATGGTACTGAACCACGAAGTAAAGCCACGATTAATGGTTTTTTTCCTTCATAGTCTTTTGTAATAATTGCACCCAATTCAACGCAACGCCGTTGAATTTCTTCTTGATTAATCAATACCTTTTTAATTGTTTCTTTTTCCCACATAATTACTCCTTATCATTTAAGTATTGTATCACATTGATACTTGGGTTTATAGAGTAATGACGGACATCTGATCCCAATCCCGGAACCAAAATGATTTCTTGCTTGCAATTTAGAACAATTGGCCAAACCTTTCGCAAATACATTGGTATTTTTCGATCAATGAAAAACCGAGATATCCTCTTTTTACCAAAACGAAGTTGAATACTATCTCCTTGTTGATAATTACGGATAGTTAATGGATAATCATCTTCCCATACCGTTACTGCATTCACTCCCTTTTCACCTTTTTCTACTTTAAAGAAAGGGTAGTCTTTCATCTCAATATTGGTATAAGAATACCTTTTTTCTTTCCACAAAAAGAAAAAGCCGCCATCACTTGCTATATAGTCCTCTTCAAAAGGAATATAAAAATGATTTTTTCGCATCACTATTTGATCCATTTCTTCCAATTGAACTTTAGAATGATGTTTCTTCTGGTCCAACAGGCTTCTTAAAGTTGCCAAACGATCTTCTTTTTCTAATGCTTGATAAAAGCCTATATTCACTTTCCCTTGTTGAATATAAGTGGCTACACGACATCTTCTTTCCTGTAGAACCGAATTTCTTTTCTCTATTTCTTTCAATACCTCTTCACGCATAAAATCACTCATTGTTTCCAGTCGGCTATGACGAATTTGATTACGACGATATTCATTTTCTAAATTGGTGTGATCTATGAAATAACGATATTGATGTCGATTTAGATAAGCCATCATTTCTTCTTTACGAAGGTTTAATAAAGGACGAACCACTACGATGCCATGAATGATGGTTCTTTCTTTTAAGCCAAAATAAGCCGGTTCTAGTCCTTTTTCTTCTTGCATAAAAAAAGTTTCTAAAAGATCCTCTTGTTGATGAGCAACCAAGACACCATCTAAATTTTCTTCTTGAACAATTTTTGCAAAAAAGTCATATCGCCAATTTCTCGCTTCAGCTTCAAAGTTTCCTTTCGGCTGAAAGCTTCCATTTTGAACATGAAGTGGAATTTGGTGCTGTTTCGCAAAAGAACGAATAAAGGTCTCTTCTTCTTCCGCTTGTCTACGATGGTGATAATTCACATGAGCAATTTGAACATTCATCCCGCATTCCAAGCATTGATGCAATAAGTACATAGAATCCGGACCAGTCGAAACAGCCACCAACCATTTTCCCTCTAATTTCCTCATGTTCTTATTCTACAACATTTCAATGCCTTCTTTTAGAAAAGACAACTTTTTCTACTCTTTCCTCAATACTTTTGAACAAAGAAGAATCAGGTGAAATATAAGCTTTCACATCAATCACTCTTGCGGTATTGATAAAACGTAAATCATTTAGAAATAAAACCGACGGTTTCACTAAGCCCGGAACTAAACCAATACGCATCAAATGTTCCTTGCCACTTTGTTGATAATGAGCATCAAAGGCTTTCGCATAGGTGCTGGGATTGGAAGTCATCGGAATAATCAAAGCTTTCTTAGCAAATAAAGAAAAAACCAAACCAAAATGTTGGTAACCCATCTCATTTAGATAAGCTTGTCCATAATCCAAGTAACAAATATCTCCTACCTTTACCCGAACACCTAAGGATTGTCCACAACTATATTGCGACCTTGTAATCCAATTGGCTTCCGATACTAAGGCACTGTCCACTTGGTCAGGAACGACTAAATCATAGACCTTTCTTCGATCATCCATATAATTTGCCCACAATTCTTTCGCCGTCATAAAAAAACCTCCTATCGTTATATTCCCAATAGAAGGTAAATTCCCTTTTAATGAATAAAGAATAGGAGAAAAGAACCGACCAAATACGCTAATGCAATAACCAATAGACCATATAATACTTGGGCTTGATTGACTTTATTCTTACGAAGAATCCTTTCAAAATCAAGGGCTTGCAAAGCATAAAAGCTAAGCACCAAGGCAATTAAATAAATGCCCGACTGAAGATAAAATTTAAACAATTATTTTGTCCCAAAAATACGGTCGCCCGCATCCCCTAAGCCGGGTACGATATACCCATGTTCGTTTAATCTTTCATCCAAAGCCGCTAAATAAATATCCACATCCGGATGATTCTTTTGAATTAGTTGCACACCTTCAGGAGCTCCAACCAAACAAACAAGCTTAATATTTTTAGCCCCACGCTTCTTAATTTGATTAATAGAGTCATTCGCACTACCGCCCGTCGCCAACATCGGATCAACGACCATCACAATGGAATGTTCTAAATCATTTGGAAACTTCGCAAAATATTCCACCGGCTCTAATGTTTCTTCGTCACGATACATTCCAATAAAGCCAACCTTAGCTGTTGGAACTAGACGACGAATACCATCTAATAGACCAATACCGGCACGAAGAATTGGTACAATCACAACTTCTTTCGATAATTGATAACCAATGCATTTAGAAACAGGTGTTTCAATTTCAACTGGTTTTGTTGGTAAATCACGACAAACTTCATAAGCCATCAATTCCGCAATTTCATCCAGATTTTCACGGAAATCCTTAGTCGTTGTTGAAATTTGTCGCATTTGTGTCAGCTTATGCGTAATGAGTGGATGATGTAAGACTTCTAGCATGGGTTTACCTCCAATTTTCTTTCGCTATTTTATACGAAATCTAATTATAATTCAAGGCTGCCACGTTTTCCCTGAGCTGAAAAGCATGTTATATTGGGAACATGAAAATACTTTGGTTTATCCGCAATCAAGAAGATTACCTAACTCTAGCAAGAGCTCTTCAATTCAATCTTGATATTGATTTCGCTACTTGCTCTAGTTCTTCTCCTTCTTGGTCCAAGAAACACTACTCTTCTCCTAAAAATCATAATCTTCTTTTTTTTCATTCAGAAAATGCCTTGGAAGATATTTATACGAAAGGAGAATTATCGTATTCTTTCCTTAAAAAAGATTTCGCCCTTATGCAAGAAGCAATAGAGGATTTCCAACCGGATTGTTGCATTAGTTTAGGAAGATACGCAGCCTTTATAGCAACGAGCGTAAACCATATTCCCTTCTATTTTTTACAAGATGGCTATCTTGAAAAAGTCCGTAGTCCGCATAATCTATTCCGTGGTTTCAACCGCCTATTAAAAGAAAATCATCTTGAACAAATTCTCAGATATCGAGATTTAAGACGATTTGGTGTGTATTTTAGCTTTGATATTCCCGAACATCTTCTTGAAATACAAAGCAATAATACCTTTTCTACCAGTGATAAAATTCTTCTCGAACGGGGTACTAGTTATGAAAAGATGTTGACACCTGTATTAGATAACTATCGCTTTTTCGAACCGGACCAAATCTTATTCTACAAAGCTCCTTTGATTATTCATCAAGAAAATATGTATCTATACCAAGTTTGTAAGCAAGCCGGCATTCCCCAACTCATCCTACCTAAGAAACAGCGTATTCCCTATGATGTTGGTTTATGTTTAGAAAAAGAAGAATGTAATCCTGAACAATTAAAAGAAGCCGTTCGCTATGCCCTGACTAGCCGATACTTTCAAGAAAACACCCGAAAAGGAAAGACAATACCTTTGGATTGCCTTTCTTCACTTTTAAAATAGGGATTGGATTTGCGATAAAGTGATTGGTCCTTGACGCAAGAGTTTCCAAGCTCCCTGTTCAAAGACAACAATCGTACTGGCTTGACCATATTTAATTTTACCATTTAAAGCAGCCTTTACCTCTGGTACATCCTGTATGGTTAAAGCGACCGGCTCACCTGATAAGTTGGCACTAGTCATATACACCGGAACACCTAATTTATCAATTATCTCGGCTAAAATAGGGCTAGTTGCCAAACGAATCGCAATCGTATCTTGCCCATCATTCACAAAGGAAGGTACTCCTTCCTTTTTCTTTAAAATCATGGTCAAAGGACCAGGCATAAATTGTTCCATCACTCTTTTTTCTTCTTCTTTCATTTCACAGATTTGTAACACTTGTTGAAAATTGGAACACATAATTGGGAATGCTTTTGTTTCTGGTCTTTTCTTTAAATCTCTTAAATTTTCTTGAGCTTGAAAGTGATCGTAACGAGCACACAAACCAAAGACGGTATCCGTCGGTACCGCCACTGCTTCATCTTGTTTTAATAAGTCGACCAGCACATCGATTTCATAATTTTGACATATCAACATTGCTTTTTTCCTTTCCTACTTTATGATGAACTTGTATATGAGGAGCTTAAATATGATTCTTTTTGAAAATGATTATAGTAAGGGATGTATTCCCGAAATACTGGAAAAATTAAACACCAGTAATTTTGAACAGAATATCAGTTATGGTTTAGATAGGTATTGCGAAGAAGCGAAAAAGTTAATTCAAGAAAAACTAGAATGCGATAGTGAAATCCATTTCCTAGTGGGCGGCACTCAAACCAATGTAACGGTTCTATCGCACATCTTACGTCCTTATCAAAGTGTATTAACCGCCGATAGCGGTCATATCAACACCCATGAAACAGGAGCTATAGAAGCACTTGGTCATAAATGTTCTCTACTACCAAGCCAACAAGGTAAACTATCTGCTCGGCAAGTACAGGAAGCCTTAGAGATTTATGAAAAAGAGCCTAGTCCTGAACATTGTGTTCAACCTGCCGCTTTATACATTTCATTTCCTACGGAAACAGGACTATTATACTCCAAAAAAGAATTGATAGACTTACATTCCATTTGTCAAAAATATAAAATTCCTTTTTTTATTGATGGAGCTAGATTAGGCTATGGTCTATGTGCAAAGGAAAATGATGTTCAATTCAAAGACCTTGCTCATTTATGCGATATATTCTACATTGGTGGCACTAAAATTGGTGCTTTGTTTGGTGAAGCCGTTATTTTTAATCAAAAAGAATACGCAAAAGGATTTCGTCTTTCCACCAAACAGAAGGGTGGTTTATTAGCCAAGGGGTTCTTATTGGGAATTCAATTTCAAACTCTTTTTGAAAAGAATCGCTATTTCCAAATTTCTAAACAAGCCATAGAGCATGCGGAACGCTTAAAAAATGGTCTTCAAGAAAAAGTATATTCTTTCTTCTATCCATGTCAAAGCAATCAATTATTCCCTATCTTACCTAAAAAAGTTACGAATGAACTACGAAGAGACTTCGGTCTCATGACTTGGCAAGATTTAGGTGAGGAGGAAGTTATCCGTATGGTAACCGATTGGGCTACGAAAAAAGAAGACGTTGAAGCCTTCTTGAAGCAGTTACCTAGAAAGAATTAGGGGAATACTATTCTCCTTTTTTTATTTTCACAATCACATCGGTTTTCTTAACAATACTATTTTCCGGCACAAAACCACGCACACCCGTCGTTGGATACACTCTTGAATTAGAGCCAATCACTGTACCGGGATTCAAAACCGCATTACAACCAACTTCCACATGATCAGCTAAAATAGCACCAAACTTCTTTAATTCCGTTTCGATGGCTTCATCACCCACATGAATCACAACCAAGCTATGATCGGATTTTACATTGGAAGTAACTGCACCTGCTCCCATGTGACTGTAGTAACCAAGGATAGAATCGCCAACATAGTTGTAATGAGGCACTTGCACATGGTCAAACAAAATCACATTCTTTAATTCCACGGAATTGCCAACCACACAATCCTCTCCCACTAAAACGGAACCGCGAATGAAAGCACAATGACGCACTTCTGTCCGTGCACCAATGATACAAGGACTTCCTAAATAAGCAGAAGGAAATACTTTAGCTGTTTTATGCACCCAAACCTGTGGTTGAACCTCTTCATAATCCTCACCTAGAGAACCACCTAAATTTAAAATCAATTCTTTAATACCCGATAAGGCAAGCCATGGATATTCATACTTTTCTAAATAAGAGCCAGCTAAACTATGGTTCAAATCAAAACAATCTTTCGTTTTCAACATACCACTACCTCTATTTCTTAACCACTTTTGCAAGCAAAGCATAACGACCGTCATCAATGCTATAATCACAAGTCGAAAATAACATCAACTGATCCTTCGCACTTACCGTTTGTTCAGATTTAAAAGTACTCTTCTTTTGAAACATATTCACATAATCCATAAACTCTTGATTAGAGCTAAAATGGTAGCGCACATAATCATCCGATCCAGTTGTTTTGATGCCGGCAACCGGATAAACCTTATACTTACCCTCTGGTGTTTCTAATTCCATTTCCTTATGACTATCATAGTAAGACTGTTTCTGAAATTTATTGATATCCGCAAACATTGAGCCATCACGCATATTATGTCCATACACCGTCCAAACCCTTGACTTCAAACCACGCCCATTTTGAACATCCATGAATAATGTTCCTGAGTTTTGGTAACGACCATCCATCAAATGATGCAAATAGAACTCATTTCCTCTTCTTGCCGGATCAACAGAGTCGCCATAGACAATCGGATAATCAATCCTACTATCTTTCATTTTAATCCAAGCGGCTGTATCAGGATAAAGCTTCTTTAATTTCGCAAAATCCACCTTTTCTTCTTTTGTTTTTTGATCAATCACAACCACTTCTTTTCTAACTTCTTCATAAGCCTGTCGCGATTCACGATAATCTTTCAAAGCTTGCACAATACTCCAAGCTGAAAAGCCGGCCACCAATAAGCAACAAACCATCACTAAATCCAAAAAGACTTTCATTCCCTTGCTCAAAGGTTTTTTTGTTTTCGTTTTTTTCATGAATACCTCTCGTTTCTATTTTAATCCTGCACTTCTATATCTCCAATAAAATAGATTTGATTCTTCACATTTAAAAATCCCATCATTTCTAATTTCGATTCATCCATCCCTTGAATATCTATATTAGCCTTCCAAACACCATTCGCCAAGTCTAAATAAACCAATCTTCTCTCTTTTCCATCGCTAACAATCAAGAAATTCCCAAACACCTCACCAACAACGCCAGAATATTGAGACAATTCCACTTGCAATTGATGATTCTTAACTTGAATTATTTTTTTATCAAAGCTGGGATAACCAACAATCGTATTAAATGAACGATGCGTTACCTCTCCTGTTTCTTTATTCACTACAAAGAAGTTAATTCCCTGTGAAATTGAGTGTTTTTTCCCTTTATACACAAACCAAGATTTCTCATTAGCATCCAAAGAAGCCAAGCATTCTACTACATTCTGTTTGTAATGAATGCTCTCTTTCGAGCTTTCTTTTACACCACTTGAGGTGAAAAGCACATTGTGATTTAAGCGTAGTTCTTTTTCCGTTAAGCCTAAAGAAATTAAACTTTTCTTTCTTTCCGCATTGACTTGGTTCATATAATCACCCGAATTAAGCATGTACCAATCGTACTTCGTCCTATCGGCTCCTTTTAACGCTTGGATAAAAGAATGAAACTCCTGACTAAAGAAATGTGGTTCGCCACGAAGTACCTCTTTGTCTTTTATCTTTAAGATTAAAGGAGAAGTTTCATCCAATAGCGCATAGCTGTTCTCTGCCGTTTTCTCTAGCCTTTGACCTTTTTGAAAAATAGAAACACCGCTTGTATCCAACCATTGGTCTTTTTCCAATAAATATTTCCAATCTATTTTCAATTGTTTTCCTTGGACAGAGCTTTCGAAGCCTAAGTTATAAGAATGTTTATTCACATCTTTTTTAACCGCCGCTAATTTTTCCATAAAGCTAGATTTTTTCGCTAATTCTTCATTTAAGAAATCTTCTCCATATTCTTCCACTAAGGTCTTTTTCTGACCATATAAGTTTGTGCCCAAGGCCAAACGGTCACCCGGTATCTTCACACCCAAAGCTGCCAAAGTGGTTGGAAAACTATCCATCGTCGAATAATAACGACTGATTGAGCTATTCTCTCGTTTCGCTATTCCATTCACAATGGTGTAATACACGGTTCTTTTATGGTGCATATCTACCCCTTCCATGAAGTCTTTATCCATGGTTGGATGATCGCCTGAAAGTACAATCGTTGTATTTTCATACCAAGGTTGTTTCTGACACCACTTCACAAAATCACTCACTCGTTTATCCGAACCATAAATCACATTGCCATATTGATTCTGAGAAAACTTTGTTGGTGTTTCATGGTCTTTATAACCATCTTCAAAATGAGTATCGACAGTTAATAGATGTAAGTTAAAAGGTTTATCACTTGAAGAAAGATTAGTTAGTTTCATTTTTGCAAAGTCAAAGAGTTTATGGTCTTCAAAGCCCCAAAACACATGATAGTTGGATGGAATCCAGTTTTTTTGTTTGGCATAATTATAATCATTGATTTCATAATTACCATGGCTTTTGAAGAATAGCTGACGACCACCAAACTCGGCATCCGATCCTAACATGAAGACATTCTGATAGCCTTGTTTAGCAAGAATATCGCCTAAATTCATTATATTTGGAAAGAAGGTTTCTTGTGAAATCATACTATTGCCTTCCATATTAACTTTTAGAGGCAACCCGGAGGTTTGAGCAAATAAACCACCCATTGTCCATCCTGTTCCTGTCAAGGAAACAGCGCCGTTTAGTACTTTTTGATTAGCGGAAAAGCATTGATTAGACAACGCTAATTTCGTTAGCTCAGGAATGTAATTATTCTTCTTTTTTCCACCATATTCTTGACTGGAGAATCCTGTTTCTACAGATTCTAAACTAATATAAATTAAATTTCTTTTCTTCTTAGGGAATTGTAGAGCTACCGTTGAAGGATCTACGTATTCTTTTTGAATAAAAGTAGAATCAGTCCATTGATTTCTAATATAATTCGTAACATCTAGTTTTGTCCAAAAACGAACACCACTTAAAACTAGCGATATAATGGATAAAAACACCAATCCTTTTCGCAGCATTTTTCTTTTTTCCTCTGTTAATAAGTAATAAAGAATAGCCACCAGTATCCCTACAACACTAGTTGGTACAATCACCCAGATAATAAATTTTCGGATTTGATCAGAACCGGTGCCTTTTAAAGGAGTCAGTATTTCAAACAAAAACTCATGAATTTGCAGCTTAGGCCAAGTATGGAACAACCAAACGATCGTAAATGTTAAAAGCGTGGAAAACAGGAAAAATACGCTGATTAAAATAAGTATCCATTTTTTTGGTTTATTTATCATCTTGGATATATTATAGACGAAATAAAAGAGAGTACAAACTTTCTACTCTCCTTAAAGATTATGATATACAAACAACATACGATCTTTTCCATTGATATCTTTGAGAAATTCAAAGCGATCTTCCGGTAAAATTTCTTTGATTAGTTTCGTCATCGCTTCTCTTTGGTTCCAACCCATTTCAAAAGCCATGAAAGCTTTTTCTTTTAAAATACGATGAGCGTTCATAAAGACTTCTCGATAATACTTCAATCCATCTTCCCCCCCAAATAAAGCCACATGAGGTTCATAGTCTACCACAGAAGATTCCATTTCTTCCGCTTGAGGAATATACGGCGGATTGCATACTAAAACATCCAACTGAATTCCTTTTTCCAATAAAGGATCCAACATATTCCCAACCAAGAATTCGATTGTTGCTTCATTAAGCTGTGCATTTTTCTTTGCTATATCTACCGCCTCAGAAGAAATATCACTCGCTCTCATCACGCATTTTTCTTCTTCCCTGCAAAGTGTAATCGCGATAGCCCCTGATCCGGTTCCAACATCCGCAATATCTATTTTCTCTGCATTTGAAAAGAAAGTATCCATACGATTTAAAATATTGGCACACAATTCTTCCGTTTCATAACGAGGAATTAAAACATCCCTATTCACCAGTATTTTATAGCCATAAAACCAAGAGTAGCCTAGCACATGTGCCATTGGTTCACCCTTGAGAATTCTTTCCATACCGGCACAGAACTCTTTTTCTAAATCTTGTGGGCTTTCTTCTTCAAAATGCAGGTATAAATCATAGCGTTCTCTTTGGCTCAATTCCACCAAATAAGCCATAACAGTTTCTTCAGAAATAGCCTTTTCCAACGCTTTCTTTTCATAATCAAGAACCAATTCCCTTAAAAAACTCATCCTTGGCTTTCCTCTAGTTTTCTCTTTTCCTCTTCCGCTTGTAATCCTTCGATGATACCATCCAGCTTACCTTCCATAATGCGATCTAATTGCGTAATGGTTAAACCAATGCGATGATCCGTCACACGATTTTGTGGGTAGTTATAGGTACGAATTTTTTCCGACCGATCACCGGTACCAATCTTAGCCCGACGAACTGCTCCGGCCGCTTCATCTCTTTGGCGCTTAATTTCTTCATAAACACGGGCACGAATTAATCGCATGGCGGTTTCTCTATTTTCAATTTGTGAACGTCCATCTTGGCAGTTAACCGTAATCCCTGTTGGCAAGTGGACAATACGAACGGCTGAATCGGTTTTATTAATGTGCTGACCACCCGCCCCAGAAGCACGATGAGTTTCAATAGTTAAATCACTTGGGTCAATGACAATATCCGCTTCTTCCGCTTCCGGTTGGCAAAGTACCGTTGCTGTGGAGGTATGCACACGTCCTTGCGATTCGGTCTTAGGCACACGTTGAACTCGATGCACACCGGATTCCCACTTTAAATCACGGTACACTTCATTTCCTTTAATGGAGAAAATAACTTGTGAAAAGCCACCCGCTTCACTAGCCGAGGCTTCCATGACTTGAATCTTCCAACCTTTCGCTTCCGCATAACGTATATACATGCGATACAAATCCCCCGCAAAAATATTACCCTCATCACCACCAGCACCACCACGGATTTCCATAATGACATCATGATCATCATCAGGATCTTTTGGAATCAATAAATGTTGAATGTGTTCTAAAAGTTCTTCTTGCGCTGGTACACATTCTTCCAATTCCATTTTCGCCATTTCTTTTAATTCGGGATCACTTTCCTTTAACATTTCATTGGCTTGTTCAATTTGATTATCTAATTTTTTCAATTTATGCCAAGCTTCAAGCGATTGGGTTAAGGAAGCTTGTTCCTTGGATAATTTGGTTAATAAAGCGGGATTGCTAAATACCTTTTCATCCATCAAATCATTCGTGATGGTTTGGTATCGTTTTTCAATTTCAATTAGTTTCTCTCTTACTGCATCCATGGCTACGTATACTCCTTACTAAAATATTGTACTCTAATTAGATAGCTAAAAAAAAGAGTGATTTCTCACTCTTATTCGCCTTCCTTAATGCCGTATTTACGATTAAACTTCTCAATACGTCCTTGAGCTTGAGCGAATCGTTGTCTACCTGTATAGAATGGGTGACAGTTTGAACATGTGTCAGCTTTTAATTCCTTAGCTGTAGAACCTGTTTCAAATTCTGTACCGCAACTTGAACAAACAACTTTAACTTTATGGTATTCCGGATGAATTCCTTGTTTCATAAATATGTTCTCCCTTCTGCCTTAAGCCTCATTTGTGCTTAAAGTAAGTGCTTATTGCCATAATATATTAACATATTTCTTTTCAATCGCAAGTCTTATTCCACTTCTTCACGCCAAATTTCCGCCCCCAAGGCAATCAATTTTTGGTCGATTTCGGAATAACCACGTTCAATATGATAAATATCATGGATTTCTGTCACCCCATTCGCAATCAAACCTGCCACCAACATGGCTGCTCCACAACGAAGATCCGTAGCGACGACTTTTGCGCCAAACAAAGGTGTTGGACCATGAATCATCGCTTCTCCAGTTCCAACTTCAATATTCGCCCCCATATTATTAAGTTCTTCACAATGCTTAAAACGTTCTTTATAAATTGTTTCTTCCACTCGAGAATCACCATCCGCTTGGGTTAAAAGGGCGGTTAAAGGTTGTTGTAAATCAGTTGGAAAACCGGGATAAATACGGGTGGTAATATCGGTTGTTTTTAAAGAATGGCTTTCACCAACGATAATTTTATCGATTTCAATTTTTAAAGGAACACCCATATCTCTTAGTTTGGAAGTAAGGGCTTCTAAGTGTGTTGGAATGACATTACTAATCGTAACATCCTTTCCACAAGCCGCCGCCATAATCAAGAAAGTACCGGCTTCAATACGGTCAGGGATAATTTCATGAATACAACCATACATCGTACCAACACCATCAATGGTGATAACATCTGTACCGGCCCCACGAACTTTAGCACCCATATTATTTAACAAAGTGGCTACATCAATGATTTCCGGCTCTTTCGCAGCATTTTCAATAGTTGTTCTGCCCTTTGCGTAAACCGCTGCCATCATGATATTAATCGTGGCACCAACAGAAGCAAAATCTAAGAAAATATCCGTTCCCACTAACTCATCAGCATCAATCACATAACAACCTCTTTCATAGGTAACTTTAGCGCCTAATGCCTCAAAACCTTTCAAATGTAAGTCAATTGGTCTAGGTCCTAAATCACAACCACCAGGCATTTTCATCTTGACATGACCATACTTACCTAGCAAAGCACCCATGAAATAATAGGAGGCTCTTAATTTCGTAACGGCTTCATCCACCAAATCCATATCTTGCATATGACCTGGATCGATGATGAGATGATCTTTAGCAACCTGATGTACCTCAACATGCAATAGTTGTAAAATTTTCGTTAAATTTTGTACGTCTGCAATTTGTGGAACACCAACAATTGTAACTGGACCAGAAGCTAAAATGGCGGCTGGGATTAAAGCGACAGTCGCATTCTTCGCTCCTGATATAGAAACTTCTCCACTTAATGTTCTCCCACCTCGAATTTTAATGACTCTCTCCATGATTAACCCCCTCTATCCACTTCACTAATTCACTGATATTCTTCACACAAAAATCCGCTTGGCTTTGGTCTTGCCCATAACGCAAATCTTCTCTTGCAATCGTTATCATGCCTGCATTCTTACCCGCTTGGATACCAATTTGACTATCTTCATAGACAATCGCTTCTTCCACTTTCACATTTAACTGCTTTAAAGCATCTAAATAAATGTCCGGAGCCGGTTTAAAATGGGCTAAATGTTCACCGGATTCAATGTAATTGAAATAAGACTGAATACCCATTTCTTTAATCATATACATCACCGTTTCATAAGGCGATGAAGAACAAACCGCCATTTGAATACCCTCATTCTTTAAAGTTTCTAACGCTTTTGGCACATCTTGAAACATAATATCCCTTGCTTTAAGCGGATTGGTTTGGGTGAAATAAATATAATTTTCTTTGGCAATATCTTCTTTTGGTTTCTTTCCATCTAAAAGTTGGTAAAGAATATCACAGGTTCCCTCCATAGAAGTCCCAATAATCGCATATATTTTTTCAATTGGACCATTGTATCCCCAAGATTTCATTTGGGCAATGGTTCCTTGCATATAAAAATCCTCTGAATCAAAGAGAATTCCATCCATATCAAATAAAACTGCTTTTATCATAGCTACTATTTTAAAGCAGATTAAAAAGAATGAAAAGCATACAAAAAAGTCAGAGAGGAACTAACTTCCTTCCTGACAAATTCGTTTTTTACTTAAGCCTTGTCAGCTGAACCGAAGTTCTTAATCATTGCAATGACCTTAGCGGTGATTGCGTCTGTACCCGGCTTCAATAATTTACGAGGGTCAAAGCCTTTACCTTGTTGATCCTTACCAGCTTCAATGTAAGCACGAGTAGCCTTCGCAAATTCAATTTGTAGGTCCGTATTAACATTAATCTTAGAAACACCCATATCAATTGCCTTGTGAATTTGATTAGAAGGAATACCGGAACCACCATGTAATACTAATGGTGTGTGGTTAACAGCTTCATCAATCTTAGCTAATAAATCAAAGTTTAAACCTGCCCAATCAGCCGGATAAACCCCATGAATGTTACCGATACCGGCCGCTAAGAAGTCAACACCTAAACCAGCAATTTCCGCACACTCAGCCGGATCGGCTTGCTCACCATTGGATGTGACACCATCTTCCGTACCACCGATACCGCCAACTTCACATTCTACAGAAACTCCCTTTGCATGCGCTAAAGCGATGATTTCTTTAGACTTTTCTTCATTTTCTTTGAATTCATAGTGTGAACCATCAAACATAACCGATGTGAAACCAGCTTCAATAGCAGCCTTAGCCCCTTCATAAGTACCGTGGTCTAAATGTAACGCTACCGGAACTGTGATACCCATTTGGTCGTGAATGTTCTTAACCATATCAGCAGCTTGCTTGAAACCACACATGTATTTACCGGCCCCTTCTGATACTTGTAAAATCACTGGTGAGTTTGTTTCTTGGGCACCTGCTAAGATAGCTTTTGTCCACTCCATGTTGTTGATGTTGAACGCACCAATCGCATAATGACCCTGACGAGCCTTGTCAATCATTTCTTTAGCCGAAACTAAAACCATAAGACGTAACGTCCTCCTTTATTAACACTAGTATTTTATCCCATTTTTTCCTTTTTTAAAAGTAAAAAGAAAATGCCTCCACTAATTGTCGAAGGCATCATCTCCTTTTGGTAAATCCAAACCAATTACATCCAATTCATCGTCTTCATCATCAAACACAATGTCTTGCGTGTCCACATGAGTTTCATCAAAGCGATGACGATTTCTTAAATCCCAGCGATTGTTCTCAAAAGAAGCGAAGCGTGTATCCAACAATAACTCTGAATAAAATTGACTTTTCTTTCTTCTCTTTTTATCTTCAGGAATATCGAATTTCTTGTTCACCTCATCCCAAAGCTTTAAAAATTCAACCTGTTTTTTGTGTCGACTTAAAAAATCATAAGCCACATCTGTCATAGTTTTATTGACACTCATATAAATTCTCCTTTAATAAATCATTACGCAGTGAATTTCCTAATGAATATAAGGTAAGAATTCAAGATTGTCAATCATTCCACAACTATTTTTAAACGAAACTTACACCAAGGGTTCAACTTTCCAATGAAAATGATGAATTTCATTTTCATTCATTTCATAACTAAGATAAATCTCTCCATTTTTTTTCTCGTATCTAAGCAAACGAACCGGTATTTTCATCACACCATATTCCGAATTAACTTCACAAGAACTATCACCGGAACGACGTAAGATTAAATGCGTTTCCACTTCTGCTTTACGAATAATTTCTATTGTATCATCCTTAAAATTAACTTCTTGTTTGGTTTTTTTATCCAGTTCAAAATAACGTAATTTTCCTTCTGAATAAAATCCAATGCCATCGCTGATCAGGTTTTCTTTTGTGCATAATTTAATCGTCGCTTTCAAGTCTCACCTCTTTAGGAAAGAAAATCTTATTATCATCGTTATCTTTGCCACGTGTTAAGCTACCTACAATCACCGAGGCGGATTCTAATTCTTTGGTGACACCATTTTTCAAGCGTACCCAAATCGCTCCTTGTTCATTCTTAACGTACGGCTGATATGGTTTTTGGTTGACCAAATCCTTGGTTAAATAATATTTTTCATCCAATCCTTTTCTTTGTAGTATATGAGCAATTTTCTTTTGATTTTCAGTACTGTAATCCACATAATCAAACAAGTCACGATCTCGTAATCGACCACATAAATCCGCAATAATTGAATCAGGATGGCTCACCCATTGACCAAAAGCATAACTAAAAGCATATTCATCCAAGCGAAAGTATTCTTCTAGTTCTAATTTTTTCCCTTGTAAAATGGGCTCTATGATTTCTATTCTTTCCCCTTGTAATGGAATATCCTTCAAACGACGAAACAAGGAATGAAGAATACTTTCAAAAGCACGTGCAACGGGATGGTAATACACCTGCCAATACATGTGGTAACGAGCCATAATATAGTTTTCCACCGCATATACGCCCGATTCCTTCACCACCAATTGACGATCATCATGCACCCGAATCACACGCAATATTCTTTCCAAATCAAATTCACCATATTTCGTTCCCGTAAAATATGCATCTCTTAATAAATAATCCATTCGATCCGCATCCAATTGAGAAGAAATTAATTGGCTTAATAAAGGATTTTGACTTTCGTGACGAATGACATCCGCTACTTCTTTAGCTAAACCCTTCGAAGCACGATTTAAGATTTCCGTGATTTCTGTATTTTCTTCAATGATGCGACAAGTAAAGACTTCATGATTTTCATTGGTAATAGCTTCTAAGGCATGGGAATAGGGACCATGGCCAATATCATGCAATAAGCCTGCCAACATCGCAATCATCTTTTCCCTTTGATTCAGAGATTTTTCTAAATCCGGAATTTCTGTCACCATACGACGTACTAATTCATACACCCCTAACGAATGAGAAAAGCGTGTATGCTCAGCCGTATGATAGACAACCGAAGCACCACCCAATTGACGAATACGACGCAAACGTTGAAACCAACGATTATTGATAACATCCCAAACCACTTGATATTCAACATGAATATAACCATGAATAGGATCTCTTAATACTTTTACTTCATTTGTTTTATGAAACATTATTTATCTTCCTCCAATAAAACAACCGCTTGTGCCATAGCCCCTTCTTGGCGACCAATAAAACCAAGTCTTTCACCTCTTGTTGCCTTGACATTCACTTTATTTTCATCACATTCACAAAGTAATGCAATATTTTCTTTCATCTTAGCAATATAAGGATTCATCTTTGGTCGTTCAATCAATATTAAGCTATCAATATTGCCAATGTGATAACGCTGTTGTTTCATCTTCCGGATAACATCTTTTAATAAAACAGAAGATGCTATTCCTTTATACGCTGAATCTTGATCAGAAAACCAAGTTCCCAAATCCCCTAGACCTAAGGCTCCTAATATTGCTTCCGCGATAGCGTGTAATAGCGCATCCGCATCACTGTGTCCTTGTAAGCCTTGTTCATAGTCAATTTTTACAGCACCTAAGATTAAATCACGTCCCTTCACAAAGGGATGTATATCCGTGGATTGTCCTATTCTCATAAAAGCTCCTTTTTCTTTATTATACTAGCTTTTTCTCTATAATAAGAGTATGGAACTAGACTTACCTAAGTATGTACAAGAATTAATGCAAGAATTGGAAAGCCATGGCTATGAAGCTTATTTGGTTGGTGGTGCTATCCGCAATCATCTTTTGGCTTATCCTATCAAGGATTATGATTTAACCACCAATGCAACACCAGAAGAAATGGTTCGTATTTTCAAACAGTATCCAACCATCCCAACCGGTATTCAACATGGCACTTTAACAGTTTTAAGCAAAGGTCATTCAATTGAAATTACTACCTATCGGGTGGATGGGGAATATCGTGATCACCGTCATCCTAAACAAGTACAATTTTCTTCTTCCTTACAAGAAGATTGTGCTCGTCGTGATTTTACAATCAATGCACTTTGTTACAGTAAGAAAAATGGATTAGTGGATTTTTTCCATGGGCAAAAGGATTTAAAAGAAGGGTGTGTTCGTTGTATTGGTAATGCTCAAGATCGTTTCAAAGAAGATGCTTTGCGTATTTTAAGAGCACTGCGTTTTGCGGCAAGATTGAACTTTACGATTGAAGAAGAAACAGCGAAAGCTATGTTTGCAAAGAAAAACTTATTAGCTTTTATTTCCAAGGAAAGAATTCATGCAGAACTAACACAATTATTCACTTATACAAGGAGCGGTCAATTTCTTAAACAATACTTTACTATTTTCGTGGCTGCTATTCCTGCTTTAGCGAACATTCAAAAAGAAGTGGTTTTTAAAGCTATTCAAAAAGAACCTTTGTCGCAAATCAGTCGTTTAGCCATCTTGTTTTCTACAGTACCAAACTACCATTCTGTTTTAAAAGACTTTACTTTCAGTAATCAAGAAATACATCAAATCGAAAACATTCTTCAATACCAATCTCTTCCCTTACAAGAAGATTATGATGGTTATCGTATTCTTTCTTATTTTGAGAATATAGAAGATTACCTTTTATATAGAACTGCTTTAGATGCTTCCTTGGATGGCGCACAACTTTCATCATGGTTTCAAAAGCTCAAAGAAAAACCCATTCCAACCTCTTTATCCCAGTTACAATTTACCGGTCACGATGCTCAAGCATTAGGATACAAGGGCATTGAAATTAAACATTTATTACAAGAATTATTAAACCTTTGTATGCAAGAAAAATTAAAGAATGCCCATCCTATCTTATGGGAATATGCCCAAAAAAAGTTCAAGTCAAAATAAACATCCTCTAATCAAACTAGAGGATGTTTATTGATAACTCAAAAAAATCTTTATGTTTGTAAAAATACAACAACATCCATGTTTCTACCTATTTTTTCCTATATCCTATTGATTGGGTGCAGTGTCGCAATCACAGGTATAGATAACTCCAATCTCTTTACCTTGCAAATGGTTGTTTTTAAGCTAGGTTCCTATTCCTTCATGCAAATCATTTTGATGATGAACCGTTTCATACATAATAACTATTCTTTTCCTTTCTACAAATCCCTATCTATCCTAACCATCCATTAACAAATAAAAAGATAACTTATCTAAGAATTCTCTTCTCTTCAAAATTACCTTCTTAGGCTTATAACTTCTTAAATTGATCCACGTCTAAGACAAAGACAGTTGCTCCACCCACTTGAACTTCAACCGGGAAGGAAGCGTAATGACTTAAATCATACGATGCAGTGGATGGCACAATCTCTGTTCTCTTCTTGGCTTCCGTACCAATAATTTCAATACATTTTTCCACCAAGTCATCTTCTGTCCCCACAATGAAGGTCGTATTCCCCGCTCTTAAAAATCCTCCTGTGGTCGCTAATTTCGTCATATAGAAATTATTTTCCATCAAGGCGGCCGACACCGCTGTCGCATCGTCGTTAGAGACAATCGCTAATACAAGTTTCATAGGATTCTCCTCCTTTTATCATTTTTATCATACCATAAGCACGTTCTATTCTTCACAAATTTTTAAGATCAAACATTAAAACGGAAGAAGACGACATCGCCATCTTTCATGACATATTCCTTACCTTCTAAACGCATCTTCCCATGTTCTTTAATAGACTGCTCTGTTCGGTATTCCCTTAAATCTTCGTACGAATAAACCTCAGCCCGAATAAATCCTCGTTCAAAATCAGTATGAATAACCCCTGCGCATTGCGGTGCCTTCATACCTTCATGGAACGTCCATGCTCGACACTCCGGTTCACCAACTGTAAAGAAAGTTCTTAAACCTAATAAATGATATGCCGCCTTAATAATTTGATCTAAACCGGATTGTTGAATACCTAAATCCTCTAAGAAAGCTTTCTTTTCTTCTTTCTCTAAAGAAGATAGTTCTTCTTCCATCTTGGCACAAATCGCAATACATTGGCTATTCTCCTTTTTGGCAAAGGCTTCTACAGCTTGATAATATGAATTCTTGGTTGGATGACTGATTTCTTCATCTGACATATTCGCTACATAGATAACCGGTTTAAAACTTAATAAACCATAGTTACGAATAAAATCTTTTTCTTCTTCGCTTAAATCCAATAAACGAATTGGTGTACCGGCTTCTAAGGCTGGCTTTAATTTTTCTAAGACCTTCACTTCTTTCATCGCTTCCGCATCTTTGGAAGAAGTGGCTTTCCTTACGATTTTACCATAACGATTTTCAACCGTATCTAAATCCGCCAAGCACAATTCCAAACTGATTTCTTCAATATCACGAATAGGATTAACGCTTCCTTCCACATGTTCGATATTGTTATCATCAAAACAACGCACAACATGAATAATCGCATCCGTTTGACGAATGTTGGCTAAAAATTGATTACCTAATCCTTCCCCTTTTGAAGCCCCTTTCACAAGTCCGGCAATATCGGTAAATTCAAAGGTGGTATAAATGGTTTTTTTAGGATTAAAAATCTTGACAAATTCCTCCATGCGATAATCCGGCACTTCCACCACACCAACATTTGGTTGGATGGTAGCGAAGGGATAATTCTCCGCTAAAACTTGGCTATTCGTAATCGCATTAAATAAAGTAGATTTACCAACATTTGGCAAACCAACAATTCCAGCTGTTAATGACATCGTTTATTCCTCTGCTCTTTCAACAATCTTTTTTAGTTTTTTTTCAAATTCAAATCTAGGCATCATAATGGTCTTTTGACAACCTTGACATTGGATTTTAATATCTGCTCCCACTCTTGTGATTGTCCAAAGCTTTGATTTATGACAAGGGTGTTCCTTCTTCATCTCCACAATATCGCCAATATGAATATTAATCATGGTGTCTCCTTTGGTGTGCATAATAGGTATTCCACAATAACATTGTAATTGTCATTGGTCCTACTCCTTTTGGTACTGGGGTAATGTAGGACACCTTATCTAAAACATCTTCCGTGTCCACATCTCCACAAAGTTTTCCATCTGCCATACGATTAACACCAACATCAATCACAATCGCTTCTTCTTTAACATCCTCTTTTTTAATAAACTTTGCTTTGCCTACCGCTACGATAAGAATATCTGCTTGTTTCGTAAAATAAGACACATCTTTGGTTTTTGAGTGGCATATCGTTACTGTCGAATTCGCATCCACCAATAAATGAGACACCGGAGCTCCAACCAAATGACTTCTACCCACCACAACGGCGTGTTTGCCTTCTAATTCAATTGGCAAGGATTTCAAGATAGCCATAATACCTAATGGCGTGCATGGCACAAACGTTTCTTCATTGCGATATAGTTTACCAACACTAGTTCCAGTTAAACCATCCACATCCTTTTCCGAAGCAATGCTTTGTACCACAACATCTTGGTTAATTTGTTTTGGAAGTGGTAATTGAACTAAAATACCGTCTACCGTTTCATCTTTATTAAGTTGTTTCACAAGGGATAGGATTTCTTCTTGACAACTATCTTGTGGATAAACGTAGGTCTTAGTTTTTATTCCCACTTGCGCGCAGGCTTTTTCTTTCCCCTTTACATAAGAAGCAGAAGCCGGATCGTCTCCCACTAAAACAACTGCTAAAGTAACAGGTTTAGAACTTTGGCGGATTTGTTCAGATAATTGTTGGCGAATTTGTACCGCAATTTCATTACCATAAATCATTTTCCCCATGACATCTCCTGACTATCCATGTATATCGTAATTGGTCCATCATTTTGTAAGCAAACTTGCATATCAGCACCAAACTCCCCTTCTTCCACAACAATCCCCAAATTTCTTAGAGTTTCATTGAAATACAGATATAATTCCTTGGAATGTTCAGGCTTTCCTGCTTCTGTAAATCCTGGGCGATTGCCTTTTCTTGTGTCCGCAAATAAAGTAAATTGACTAATCGAAAGAATAGAACCTTGTTTATCTAAGATAGACCGATTCATTTTCCCATTTTCATCATCGAAAATTCGTAAAAGGCTTACTTTTTTTGCCATGTGCTCCACAATAGCCTTTGTGTCAGCATCGTGAATACCCACTAAAATCATATATCCATGTTCGATTTGACCAACGATTTTTTGATCAATTTCAACACTGGCTTCTTTCACTCTTTGTATAATAATTCGCATGTGTTCATTATACCAAAGCTAACCTCAATATTATAGAGAATGCTAAAAATGAGCGAAGAATTTAATTCGTATAATCTTGTGAAGATTATGTGAAAAAACGTCAAAACTTGCTAAAGAAGGGTAACTTACTATAGAATGTACTTATGCTGAATAAAAAACTGAAAAGAATTGGCTCATTTATGGTCAGTTTAGCTACAGCTTGTGTATTCGCAGTAGCTAATAGTGCTCCCTCTATTGTAAGGGCGGCGGGCAATGATACAAGTACCACCATTGCTGATTTACCTTTAATTGAAGTTAGCATGGAAGACTCCAATCCAAAAGAAACCATTAAGAACCTTGTTATACAAAATTGTGCTCAATACGATAAGAATATTGACATTAATAATGTTGATTTCACGAAGAGCACTGCTGAAATTTCTGATTTTGATCGGACTGTTTCTGGTATTCAATCTGTGACTGCTAAAATCAATCTTGTTTATCGTAATAAGAACATTTCGAATGACTCCGTTGGTTATTCATTAGTTCAAAACGTTATGGTAAAAGTTGAACAGAGTGGCGCACCAATCTTACGCTTAAAGAGTAATAGAGTTGTTGTGAATAATGGTGATAAATGGAATCCTGCTAACTATGTTTCCTATGTAAATGATGAATCCGGTGTATTACCGGTTCTTAAGTACTCAGGAAAGGTAGATATGAATAAGGATGGTCGTTATAAGGTAACTTATATGGCGGTTGATGTTGATGGTAACTCCACTTCCACTACCTTGGAAGTGATTGTTCGTACGCCGACAGAAGTCAAAGATGCTATCGAAAGAGATAAGAAAAAACTGGAAGAAAAGAAGAAAGAAAAGGAAAAGAAAAAGAAAGAATTAGAGAAAAAAAGGAAGAAAGAGGAAGAAATGAAACAAGCTTCTCAAGATTCTTCTGATGACTCTGATGCTGAAAGTTCTAGTCCTAACGCAATAAGAGGTGGAGGAAATAATCCTTATGGTGGCGGTTGGTCCAATTGTACCTTCGGGGCATGGCAGGCTGCTCACGATCGTTCTTCGGTTAATTTACCAAACTGGGGGAATGCCGGAGCTTGGATTTCTAATGCTAGAAGGACTGGTTACGCTACAGGTTCTGCTCCAAGAGCCGGTTCTATTGTTGTTTATTCTCACCACGTTGCTTATGTGACAGAGGTTTCCGGTGATCGTGTCCATATCGTAGAAGGTAACTTCAATGGTCACTATAATGAGCGCTGGGTATCTCGTTATGGAACGGGTACACAATCTCTACGCGGTTATATCTATTTGAAGTGAAAAAAAGTGCTAAAAGAAGCGTTCAGTTAGAAATTTAGAAAAATCATATTTAACCGAAGTCTTTAAGTAGTGAAAAACCACCAGCATAACTGGTGGTTTTTCATAATATGGGCGTAGCCTTCTTATTACTTGCCACGCTTAGAAGCCTTTGGTCAATCCGTCACTTGCATCCTACCTCTATTTCCCATTAAACGGGGTTGTTAAATCTAACATCAGTTACTCTGACTCGCTATCCTCATCTAACTGTTGTGCTCTATACATAGAATAATAATCATTTCGATTTAAGAAAGATTATTTATCTTTTGTTGATGTAGTAACATATATCAATAATATAAACGACACCAGCATAGCAAGTACAATAAAACCAACAATGATGAGTGGTGATATCTTATTAATAAACCATAATATAGCTGTCAAAAGTAAACTAAATAGAATCACCCAAATTCCTAAGCTTGCTTTTTTTTTGATTCAGAAAGTGTATTATATCCTGCTATCAAAAATCTTCCCTTACCAATCAGTATCAAAATATCACCTATCAATAGCGGAATAGTTACAAGCAGAACTATTGATTTTTCGTAAGCCGTTAACTCTTCTTTTTTTATATTTAGATGAATTTTGCTATATCCATCAATTTCATTTACTATCGTCATTGATACCAAATCTTTTATGTTCGTATTTTCCAAATAAATCACTTCATTGTTATTATCCTTCTTTTTAATCCTTAATTTTCAACTTCTATTTCTTAAATAATTCAGAATGTGAACCCAATCTGTAAAGCATAAGTACAAGTACATCATTTTGATATTCATATACTAAAAGCCGGGCAGGTTCTATATGGCACTCTCTTGTCCCCCTTATAAGTTCCTGAAAGGTCATGATCTCTATACTTCATATCAAGTTTTTTACCTTCTGCTAATAAACCTACGACCTCAAACAGCTTTTCTAAATTTTTATTTTGTTTTTTTGCAAGTTTAAGGTCTTTCTTAAACTGTGTTGTAAACTTTATTTCGTATTTCATGCTTCCAATGCTTCCCTTAAATCATCTATATTAGAATAGCCCTTCACACTGCTATCTCTTGCAATATTTCTTCCTTCTTCTATTGCCTTAATAGTAGTATTATTTGGTATCTCTAGTTTCAAATTAAAAGGAATGCCATTTTCTCTAATGGTTGCTCTTAAAAATATATTGATAGCAGTTGTCATATTAAGCCCCAATTCAGAAAATATTACTTCTGCTTGGTCTTTAACTTCTTTATCTATTCTGATATTCAAATTTGTTGTTGCCATAATATCTACCTCCATTCTTAAATATATTATGCTATTGTTTCGTGCATTATCAATACATGGTCATTATAAACTACATATATCTGCAGCTTTATTGCATCTATCTGCTCTTATAATTCCAGGAGATAGACACATTTCTATTATCCTTGAATAAATCCCGGCAAGCACTATATGGAGTGAACCCAATTTCTTGGGCGTTAAAATAATATACAAAAAAGAATGATTTTTAACCATCATTCTCTTCTATTTTCGGGTAAACCCTACGTTTGTGTACATTACCGATTAAACCACTTTTATTTGTTTAAACTTATAATTTATAATGAATTGTGCTTTTATATTTTTTAAATAATTCCTCATTCAATTTATCTCCCCCATCTAAATTCGCTGAATAGAAAATTGGTAATGGTGATACATTTTTTTCTGATAAATTATTACAAACTTGTACAACTATTTCATTTAAAATACTTGCTCCTACAACAGTAGACGTTGGAGCTATTTTTTGTTTATAACCATCTATACTACAACTAGCATCTCCTATATCTCCATGATTATCAATCACAACATCTAAAATTTCTAACATTCTTAACTTTGATGAATGTCTACTAAGAGTAGATAAAGAATATTTTTTATTAGTAATACAAGCTATAATAACTCCTTTTGATTTTGCATATAAAGCTAAATCAATTGCTACAGGATTTCTTCCTGATACTGAATGTACTATTAGTAAATCTCCTTTCTTAAATTCTACATTTTCTCCTATTATAGTTCCATAACCTTCAAGTCTTTCCATTTTACTTGTTGAAGTAATAGGAGAAATATCAAGCATAACTTCTTTTGCAAATATAGGATTGATAGTAATAAGTCCTCCTGCACGATAAAATAATTCTTGTGTTAAAATACCTGCATGACTTGCCCCAAAAATAAATATAGATTTATTATTCATAATATTTTCAGACATTATAGAGGCAACTTTTATCATGTTATCTTTTTCTTGGTGTTTAACAATCTCTAATAACTCGTAAATTTTATCAAAATAGGAAAACATTAATTAAAATCCTCTAAATAATTGAGAAACTAACTTACCTAAAATTCCCATTAAAGAAAGATCATTTCCACCAAAAACTAACATCCAGTTTTGTATTGTTGTACTATAAATAACGGCTGATATACCTACAAGTAAAACCATTGCTAAAGAGGCAACTGCTGTTCCAATTATAGCTCCTCTTAAACCACCTTGCCCCTCACCAATTACTGCAGCTCCTCCACATTCAAAAAAGCTTGTAATAACTAATGGAACTAGCATAACTCCAAATACATGAGATGTATTTACAAAAATAATTAAAATGGTTGAAGTAATCATCGCAACTAAAAATCCAATTAACACTGCATTTGGTTTATAGTTAAATAAAATGGGTATATCAAATGCTGGTTTTGCATTTGGAACAAGTTTTTCTGCAATACCTTGGAATGCTGGAATAATTTGATTTATAAGTAATCTTACTCCATACAACATAACAAGTAATCCTGCCCCAAATTTAATACCTGCATTTAAAGCAAACATTATAATATTAGAACCCTTAGGAACAAAGCCTGGTGAAATTATGGCAGTGATTATATACATTAAGAATAAAACCAGCCCACTTGTAATCGAAATTTCTCTAAAGAATGATAAATTTTTAGGTATATTAATCGATTCGGTTGATTTACTCTTATCACCAAACATTTTAGCTGCAACACCTGATATAAGAGATAAAATCCCTGTTGGATGTCCAATTAAGAACGAATCATCTCCAACAACATCCCACACAAATTTTCTCATAATCCAAGGCATAAATGACCAATAACATGCTGATAAAAAGGCACTAAGTATAATTGTTGCAGTATTGCTTAATCCTGATTCCACACTTATCGCAACAAATATAAATGGAAACCACCAAAGCATGTGTCCTGTTAGAAATATAGTTTTAATAGGTGTAAATCTTGCGATTAACAAGTGAATTAATAAGCCTAAAAACATTGATATGCCAACTATTCCACCATAATTTGCTGTAAATGTTACATCTGTTAATCCATCAGCAACAACAACTCCTAATCGTGATTGAACGGCTTGGTTTATAGGTACAATTTGTCCAACTAAGATATTGACACCTTCTGTTAGTATTACCATCCCAAAGGCAACCGTTAATGTACCTTTAATACTATCTGATATCGATTTCTTTTGTAAAACTAATCCGATTAGCGCTATAAGTGCTAATAAGA
The DNA here is from genome assembly GCF_019798045.1 of Bulleidia sp. zg-1013. Lineage (NCBI taxonomy): Bacteria > Bacillati > Bacillota > Erysipelotrichia > Erysipelotrichales > Erysipelotrichaceae > Bulleidia > Bulleidia sp. zg-1013. The sequence goes on along the minus strand of NZ_JAGXEX010000008.1, from coordinate 11,748 downwards.
TAGGTGGATTTCTTAATATATTATCTGTTAAAAAACTCATTATTCATTTCCCCTTTCACTTAAATACTGTTTTAAAGCATCTTTTACTTCCTCTTTATCCATATATTTTTTTATAGGATAAACCGGCTTTGTTGTATTTCTTGACAATTCTTCTTTTAGTTCACTACTTGTTAAGTAAACATCAGCGTCCATCGATTTTGCCGAAGATAAATCTGTATTTTCCACTTCTGCATCTATATTTAATTCACGAATAGCTTTATCAATTGTCATTTTAAGAACCATTGAGCTACCTACCCCAAAGCCACATACTGCCAAAATCTTCATTTTCTCACCTCCTTCATCATTTCTTTTATTTCTTCAATATTTCCATTTAATATACATTCAAAATATTTTTGATTACCAAAAATACTTACAATTTTTTGTAATGATTCTAAATGGGAATGATTATCTTTTGTTGCTAGTACAAGCATAATTTTTACTGGTTTTCCAAGTAAATCAACAGCTTCCTTTAATACGAGTAAACTCATTGCTTGCTCATTTACATATTGACTAGGCTTTGCATGCATTAATGCAAAATAGTCTGTTAAAACCATATAAGGACCATTTTGTATTACAGAATTTTTCATTTCTTCAATATATTGTTTTACAATTTTTTTATCGTCTAATATTGGCTTACTAGCAAGTTCTAAAGCCTCTTGCCAAGATTCTGTTTTATCTTTTACTAATACGTATTTGGGTGAAATAAGATAATTCATAGTTCTTTCCGCCTCTTTTTCATTTTTTCTAAAAATAGTGCTTTATTATTAACTTCTTCTACTAATTCATTCATAAATTCTTCTAACAGATAGGATTCTCCTTTTTTTACTAAAAGTAATATGATCGTATCAACAATATTTGTACCATCCCATAAAATAGGTTTTTCTAATACAGCAATTAATACCATTGTTTGATTTATAAATTTAGGGTCTCCATGTGGAAGGGCAATTCCATTACCCAAATATGTACTTTGCATGTGCTCTCTATTAAATATAGAATCGATAAACAATGGTTTTGAACAATCATCTAAATTATTAACTTTCTGAATTAGTGCTTTTATAATGTCTTCTTTATTTTGTAAATCTAAATGATATATATAATGCGGTAAATTTTGTTTCGTTGTTTTTGGACTTATATAATCTTTTTCTTGATATATAAATCTTAGATATAAATCAAATATTTTTTTCATATCTTCTGTTTGAACAAGCGGAGAAATAACTACTGAAGGTAACTTTTTTTGGTCTAGTTCTCTTGTACTTACTATATAAGCAATTTTTTCTGTAAGTAATTCTTTGTAATTTAATTCTGAGGCTACTTCAACGAATACATCGCTAGGTAAACTGGATTTTACTTTAGCTGATATAAATGAGCCAAATCCATAGCCGCTTGGACAGACAACTAATATTCTTTTTTTGTTTTTGTTTCTTTCTATAGCTGCTTGAATATGTATTACAACATACATAATTTCAGCATCCGTTAATTTTGTTTTATAATAATCGCAAAAATTTGTCAGCCATAAACTAGTAAGTTGGTATAAAACAGGATATTTATTTTTGATATCATTTATAAGTGTTGAGTGCATACTTATATTTATACTTCTTCTAAGTACCATATACATTAAATGAACAGATAAATCTCTAAGTAATTTATTGTCTATCATATCTTTATTTGATAAACCAATTGATATTTGTTGTATTTAATCTTTAACTTGATTAATCAAACTATCCGGAACATCTATATTGGTGAAAAAGTCACTCATTCTATTTCCAAGAAGGAAAAGTGCGATATAGTATACATCTTCTTTACTTAAGCTATAATCTAATTTACTTCCTATATAATTAATTAATTCATAGATTAATGGAATATTTTGAAAGTTAAACATTTCTACAACATCTATACTATTATTTAATTCTTCTATATATCTTCCTTTATTTTTTCTTGAAAATAAAACTGCAAATGATATAGATATTTTATGTACCGTATCTAAGTATATAGGTAATTCTTTTTCTTCTAAAAAATAGATTAAATTATTATGTATGGCATTTAATTGGTCTTTTTTAATAAATTTTTCTTCAAAATAACCGGGTTTTTCTTCAATTAGGTTTTTTATGAAATTTTGTATCTTTGTCTCAGAAGCTTCTATATATGTGCCTCTTTGATTAAAGACTAAATATAAGTCATAAGGTTTTATTAGCTCTCGAATATATTCAAAATCTTTCGCTATACTGCTTTTAGAAACAAAATATTCTTGAGACAATGTTTGATAGGATACTTTTTCTAAGTTTAGTAATTTAATTAATATTTCTTCTTTTCTGTGTTTACTATCTATCATACTATTGCCTCCTTTGTGCTCATTGTATCCTTTAAAACTATGTGACAGGTAGCACATAATTTTAAGTAATATAAAAAATAGAAGGTGTACACCTTCTAGCTATATGGGCTATATTATATAATTTATTAAAATCAATTTTCTGTTTTTTGATACAGTATCAAATTGATGTTTGAATATATATTTTTCCATCATCTTGTAGGTTTGTTTCACTCCAGCAAGGGCTGTAGGGCTACTTCTGTGGTTGTTTCTGTTTCTATAGTGCTTTATTTTTCCTCTCACTATCCGGGACCATTTTTAGAAAACTTATGTTAATTTCCTATCTTTTTCTACTATGAAATTTTTATGTCTTGTGATGTGGTTACAAACTTCACTTTATAGGTTGGTTGTCCTGCACCTTCTAATTCTTGAGCCAAGGTCTTTACACTTTCTATAGCATTGCTGATAATAAGAATAAATAGGATTTTTAGGATTATTTAATAAAGTCTCAGCATCTTCAACAGTATCTTCTAAAGAAACCACTTTAACCCCCTAGACTTTAAAGGTTGTTTTACCTAATTTATAGCTATCATAGATTGGTTAATGGTTTCTTTTATCTACCAACATCATAAGTACCGGTTCTGTTCCTTCCTTATGAGCTGTATTTTCAGCATAGTATACTGAATTTGATTTTAAATTATAGTAACCATCTCCAATCAATACTACTGTCAATACGATTATTGTCATAATCCCCAGTAAAATTTTCTTCTTGATCTTCGACCTTTCTTTTTCTCTACTATAATATAAGCATTTTCCTTATAAGATTTAATCCAGTTAAAAAGCATTCCATACGATAGAAGACCATATTCTAAAGCTGTCGACACAGCCGATTGTTTATCCATTAAAACTTTATTAATAATTTCAAGTTTTAATTCAGGGCTATAATAATTATTCTTATCTTTTCTTAAAATGTTTTCTCCATAAGTATCGATTAGTTTGATAAGGTAGTTTATGTGGCGTCCTAAGATTTTGTATTGTTTTGATAGAGATTTAACCGTTTCTCCGCCTTTTCATTTGTGCTAGATTTCTATTTTCTGTTCTCTTGTAAGTTTTGTCATAACAAAAAGTGAACCTCCTTTATTGGTTGTCCGACTTTTGGGGTTCACTTCAAAAAGGCTATATATATATTTTATTATTTAACAGCCATGATAACGTCTACAATTGTCAATAAAATTCCAATTATAATCGCTGTTAAAAAGTCATTAATCTGAACCTCTGATAGACGAAACGCTACATATACCACAATTCCATTAATCACAAGTGCAAATAAGCCAATTGTCAAGATTGTAATGGGTAGTGCCAAAAAATGCAGAATTGGTTTTAAAACACTATTTAACACCATTAGCACAAATGCAGTGACGACTAACTTTCCAAAGCTTCTAAATTTCACCAAATGAAACAAATATTCCATTAGCCAAAGGGAGAACACCTTAGCCGCTAGATGAACAAAAAATGACATAAACACTCTCCTTACTGAACATCATGAACTTTTAGTAAACGTAAAGAATTAAGAACACATAAAATAGCCACCCCTGTATCAGCGAAAATAGCCATCCACATATTCGCAAAACCTAAAGCACCAAGTACTAAAACAAGTACCTTAATACCAATCGCAAACCAAATATTTTCCAATGCAATTCGGATTACCTTTTTCGATTGTACCAAAAGGCTTTCCACCTTAAGTATACCATCATCCATCAAAATAACATCAGCCACCTCTATCGCCGCATCAGAACCAACACCACCCATCGCAATCGATACATCAGCTCGACTTAAAACAGGTGCATCATTCGTACCATCTCCTACAAAACAAGTAAAGCCTTTTTTCATTTCCTGCACCAAAGCTTCTACCTTATCCACTGGTAGCTGATTCGCTAGATAAGTCTTTATATTTAACTCTTTCGCTACCTTTGCGACTATCTTTTCTTCATCACCGGAAATAATTTTTGTATCAATCTTCTTTTCATCTAAATATTGAATAAAACTCGTAGCATGCTTCTTTAATTGATCGTTTAAGATAAGACAACCTAAATACTCATTCCCTTTAGAAACAAAGACCTTTGTGCCAATTTCATCAATAGTCGGAGTCAAAATACCAACTTCTCTCAACTGCTTTTGATTACCCACACGAACTATTTCCCCATTAACGAATCCCTCTAGTCCTCTACCGGCCACCTCTTTGACATTTCTTACATCCCATGCACCAACATCAAGCTCATTCTTCGCTAAAATTGCTTTTGATAATGGATGATTGGACTGTACTTCCAAGGCTGCCGCATATTTTAATACTTCTTCCGGACATTCAGAAATAATTTTTTCAACCTTAAATTTCCCTTTAGTTAAGGTACCTGTTTTATCAAAAACCATTCTTTGAATACGATTGATTTTTTCAAAGATATTCGCTCCTTTAACTAAAATTCCTTCCTTTGATAAACCCCCAATTCCCGAGAAAAAAGATAAGGGAATGGAAATAACCAAAGCACATGGACAAGAAATAACTAAGAAAGTACCAGCCCTACGAATACCCTCTTGATAATCTCTTAATTGTAGACTTACCACAACTGCTACTAATACCGCTAAGAAGACTACCACTGGTGTATATACTTCCGCAAATTTTGTAATAAACCGTTCTTCTTTGGACTTAACTTGGTCATTATTTTCTACCAAATCTAAAATCTTAGCTACTGTAGAATCCGCATAGCGATTGGTGCAAATTACCATTAACGTACCATTCTGATTGATTGCTCCACTCATTACTTCATCGCCGGCCTCAACATCCTTCCAGGCACTTTCCCCTGTTAAAGAAGCCATGTTTAAACTACTTCTACCTTCTACAATCTTCGCATCCACCGGAATTCTTTCCCCAGGTAATACACGAACTAAATCACCAATTTGAACCTCTTCCGGTGCAACCATCTTAAATTCACCAGCTCTTTTAACCATGGCCGCTTCAGGACGAATTTCCATCAATTCACCAATGGATTTACGCGAATGTTCCACCGCTTTATCTTGGAAATATTCCCCCACCTGATAGAACAAAATAACCGCTATTGCTTCACGCCATTCTTGTAGAAATAAAGCAGACACTGTTGCAACAACCATTAAAAAATTCTCATCAAAGACTTTTCCTTTAATGATATTGCGAAATGCTTTGTATAAAATGTCATAGGCTAAGACCATATAGCCCAATAAAGAGACACCAATTTCCACATATCCATTCGTTACCATCGAACCAATAAACAACAAAAATCCAACAATCAAACGCACAAGCATCCAATCCAATGATTTTTTCACTTGCTCATTTCCCCTTCCAAAAGTCACATGCACCTCTGGTTCGTGGTTAAGAATAATTGTTTTAATTTCTTGCTTCGCTTGTTCTAAATAACGTTTATCCAATTGAACATTGATTTTCTCTTGCATGAAATAGGCTTCTGCATGACTAACATAAGGTAACTTTACAATTTCTTTCGCTAAATAATCCGCACAATCTACATCATCAATTCCTTCAATACCAACTGAAATAACTTCCTCATTCAGTGGATAAACACTAGCTTCTTCCTCTTCTTTCAACACGACCTCCAGAATCTTTGGAAATACAAGCTTCTCTTCTTCACTATATTCCACTTTTAAAGTCCCTTTTACAAAATTGACTTGAGCTTTATTAACATTGTCTAGCTGCGAAATCTTCTTTTCTAAATTTGCTGCACATTCTGCACAATCTAAACCATCAATTTTATAAGCCTTGATTTCCATCTCGCCACCTCATTTGAACAATTATTCAAATGTATTATAGGTCTTCCTACCTATAATGTCAATGTACTAAAAATGGTATTGTCGTAAAGTATCCTCTGGTAGTAGTCCCCAATTTCTCTTTTCGGATTCATCTAAAAAGTTTTGTATTGTAAACTTAAAGTTCTAATCTTATTAAAAAAGAACTCCCTAAAGAGTTCTTATTCAAGTTCAAAGGCACCTGTATATAACTGATAATACTGACCTTTTTGATTCAATAATTCTTGATGTGTACCACGTTCAATAATATGACCATGATCTAAAACAATAATGACATTGGAGTTCTTAACGGTCGATAAACGGTGGGCAATCACAAACACTGTTCGTCCTTCCATTAAGTTATCCATACCGGTTTGAACGATTTGTTCTGTACGTGTATCAATGGATGAAGTTGCTTCATCCAAAATCATAACTGGTGGATTATTGACTGCCGCTCGAGCAATCGCCAATAACTGTGTTTGTCCTTGCGATAAATTAGAAGCTCCACCATGTAAGACAGTTTGATAGCCTTGTGGTAAATGTTTAATGAATTCATGAGCACCAGCCAACTTAGCAGCTTGAATACATTCCGCATCCGTCGCATCTAAATTTCCATAGCGGATATTTTCCATAACTGTTGCTGTAAATAAGACCGTATCCTGAAGAACAATGCCTAAAGACTTACGCAAAGAAGACTTCTTAATCTTCTTAATATCTAAGCCGTCATAAAGAATTTGTCCTTTTTCAATATCATAAAAACGGTTAATTAAGTTAGTAATGGTTGTTTTACCAGCTCCCGTTGCTCCAACAAAGGCCACTTTTTGCCCCGGCTTTGCGTATAAGCTTAAATCATAAAGAATTTGTTTATCAGGGGAATAGGAGAAATCCACATTCTTAAACTTGACATCTCCCTTTAAAGCAAGCAATTCCGTCACGCCATTATGCTCTACCTTCCAAGCCCATTGTTTCGTCTTTTCTGAGCTTTCAACAAGTACTCCATTTTCCTCACGAGTGTTCACCAGTTCATAGCTACCTTCATCTTCCTCTACTTCTTCATCTAATAGAGAAAAGACTCGTTGTGCTCCTGCCAAACCCATAACCATTGCGTTAATTTGGGGAGAAATTTGTTGGATAGCACCAGCGAATTGACGAGACATTTGTAAGAAAGGAACCGCAACCGCAATTGAAAAGCCAAGTCCTGAGATGGAAAAATTAGGGAATTTTGTTTCAATAAAGATACCACTCATAACCGCTACTAGCGCATATACAATATAGTTAATATTATTCAAAATAGGCATTAATGTATTTGCATAACGGTTTGCGATATGGCTAGCTTCAAACAATTCATTATTCGCTTTGTCAAAAGCTTCTTGTGCCTCTTGTTCATGATTGAATACTTTAATGACTTTTAGACCATTAATCATTTCTTCAATGACACCTTCTGTTTGTCCTGTCATTTTTTGTTGAGCAACGAAATACTTCGCTGACAAGCCACCCACCTTACTCGTTACACTAACACTCACGAAGGCACCTAAAAGAATGACTAGCGCTAATGGAATGGAATAATACAGCATAATCGCTAAAATCGTTACTAATGAAATAGCAGATACCAATAACTGCGGTAAGCTTTGTGAAATCATCTGTCGCATTGCTTCAATATCATTCGTATAATACGACATAATATCCCCACGCTGATTTTGATCGAAGAAGCGAATTGGTAAATGTTCCATATGATTAAATATCTTCTTTCTCATCTTATCCAAACTTCCTTGAGTAAAGATAGCCATGAGTTGTTGATTGGTAAAGTTGATTATTAAAGCTAAAGCGTACACAAATAGTAAACCATACACCACTTGCATTACAAGTGGCTTCGTAGCTTCCCAAGTCCGGCCATTATCCCAAGCCTGTTGTAAAACAGAAACAATATTTTGTTGGAAAATAGCCGGCAATGAAGCCAATACCGCATTCGCAATAGTTAGTATTAAAATAATCGGTAATAATTTTGGATAGAATTCAAACAACATCTTAATGACACGTTTCACCATTAAAATTTGATTTGCTGTCTTATTTCTCATATTAAGCCACCTCCTCACTAATGGTTTCTGTCCCTTGTTTATTCTGTGATAGATAAACTTCACGATAAATTTCGTTTGTCTTAAGCAATTCTTCACTTGTTCCAATCGCATTGATACGACCATCTTCAAGGACAATCACACGGTCTGCATCTTCTACGGATGATGTTCTTTGAGCAATGATAATCTTCGTTGTTTCAGGAATATAAGTTCGCATCGCCTTACGAATTAAAGCGTCTGTCTTTGTATCTACAGCAGAAGTACTATCATCTAAAATCAATATCTTTGGTTTCTTTAATAAAGCTCTGGCAATACATAAACGCTGCTTCTGACCACCAGAAACATTCGTACCGCCTTGTTCAATCCATGTATCATAAGCCTTAGGCATTTGATCAATGAATTCATCTGCACAAGCTAAGTGACAAACCTCTTTTACTTCTTCTAAACTGGCGTCTTTATTTCCCCAACGAATGTTATCCGCAATCGTGCCTGAGAATAAGACATTCTTTTGTAGGACCATCGCTACTTCTTCACGTAGACTAAAAAGATTGTAATTCCGAACATCCACACCACCGACTTTAACCGAACCTTCGTTCACATCATACAAACGAGCAATTAGCTGTACTAACGAAGATTTTGAAGAACCGGTTCCACCTATAATACCGATGACTTCCCCCGGTTTAATATGTACATTGATGTCTTCTAAAACTTTTTCATTGGCATCTTTTGAATAGGAGAAGGAAACATGCTCAAAATCAATTGAGCCATCCTGAACTTGTTCAATCGCATTTTCAGGCGAAACTAAATCGCTCTTTTCTAACAAAACCTCAGAAACACGTTCCATTGATTCTTCTGAGAATGTTAGCATCACAAATACCATCGATAGCATCATTAATGAAACTAAGATTTGGAAACTATATGTCAACAAGGTCGCAAACTGACCAATATCCAAGGCTTGACCACCGGTTGTGATAATTCTTTCCGATCCAACAATCATGACAAAAATCACAACAATATAAATAGAAATGGACATTAATGGGTTGTTCAAAGCTAAAATTCGTTCCGCTTTTGTAAATAAAGTACGAATGTTTTCCGAAGAAACATTGAACTTCTTAATTTCCTCATCTTCACGAACAAATGACTTAACAACACGAATTCCGAGAATGTTTTCTTCAACCGAGTGGTTTAAATCATCATACTTAGGGAAAGCTTTTTTAAATATCGGCATAACAATTTTAATAATTAGAATTAAGCCGAAAAATAGAATCGGTGCCACAAACAAGAAAATAAGAGCCATCGATCCACCCATCACATAAGCCAGTGTAAATGAGAAAATAATATTCAATGGAGCACGAACCGCCATACGAATAATCATCATAACCGCCATTTGAACGGTTTGAATATCGGTGGTCAATCGAGTCACTAGGGAAGCACTTGAGAATTTATCAATATTGTTAAACGAGAAATTTTGAATGTTCTCAAACACATCATGACGTAAATTCTTGGAAAAGCCTGTCGATGCCTTGGCTGAATAGATACCTGCTAAATAGCCAAACAAAAGTGCTATCAAGGATAAGGCTATCAACTTCCACGCATAGCTAAAAATAATTGGTAATCCTGATCCTGCTTTAATATCATTAACCAATAATGATATTACATAAGGAATTAAAGCTTCTAACAGTGTTTCGCCAGCAACGAATAATGGTGTTAAAATGGTCGGAAATTTATATTCACGTAAGCTTTTTACTAAAGTTTTAATCATTTGTTCCTCCTTCCATAAACAACAAAGGACTATTAATAAGCCCTTGTGAGTTATCTAAAAAATTAACCGGAAATCCGTTATATTTTATCATTTTTAATTCAAAAACACTAGTTTTTAAAAAGAAGAAAAAAAGGCGGAAGCCTTTCTTATCTATTTCAATTTTTTGTATAAGTTCACAAACTTTTCAGCTAAAATCCCAAAAGCTTCTGCACTCATCAGCTGATCCTCAGCATGGGTAAGAAGTAAATCCATCGTTACGGTTTCTCCTTGTGCCATGGCTGTTAATAATTTTGCGTGCGCTTCATGACCTTGATTAAACGCATCTTGTCCTTCCGCAATCAGCTTCTCAGCTCCATCAAAATCCTTTTCCGAAGCCGCATCAATTGCCGCAATGTAACTAGAGCGAGCTGTACCAACAGACGCAATAATATTAAAAGCAACTAATTCTGTGCTTTCCATTACTACTCACCCATTAGCTTCTCAGCGACACTGATAACACCTTTACCATCCATCATGCCATACATCTGCATCGGAATATCCGCAATCTTGTAATTTGGGTATTCAGCTTGTAATTTAGCCAAAGCATAACGAACTTGAGGTCCTAACAAGCAAACATCCGCTTCAGCCGCATGCTGTTCGAATTCGTTTAATGAAAATGCAGCGATATCATAATCCTTACCGGCTGTTTGGGCAGCTTCCTTCATCTTATTCACTAATAAGCTTGTGGACATGCCAGCTGCACAAAATAATCGAATCGTCTTTACCATACTGTTCTCCTTTTATAATTTTAAACCTTTAATAATTTACTACTTTTTAAATGCCTTTGCAATTGTAAAACTTGCAGTAAACATTACTTTTTCTGAACAAATTCATCAAAAGTTAAACCACTTTTATAAATCTCAAGAGCCAATTCTTTACCAACATAACGAAAAGACCATGGGTGAAATTTATAGCCCGTTACATCTTCTTTTCCATCCGGATACCGAAGGATATAGCCATACTTATACGAATTTTTTTCCAACCATTTGAACAAGTTCGTATTCGCAAAACTTTCTTTTAATAGGTACTTTCTGCTTTCATCTCCTAAATCAATGGCTAATCCTAATTGGTGTTCGGATTTTCCCGGTAAATTATCAATTCTATCCAAATCAGATTTACTAGATTTTTTTAGGTAGCTTTTGTATAGCTTTTGCTGGTACTCATAAGAACGATAAGCGCTAATTAGTTGTAAAGAATAACCATCTTGTTTAGCCGCCTTAAATAATGTTTGTACGGCATCACTCGCTTCTCTTCTCAACTGTTCCTCTCTTAAGGATTGTACATTTACTTTCACTAAATCACTTGGTTTATAATCCCTTGGAATAGGATTTTTTTTACTTAAGTAGAAACTAACAGACCCTAACTTATTAAAAGAATAGGTCTTTTTTTGTATAGAAGAATTGCTTTCAGACGTTGGAATATTTGATTGATCCTTTGCTTGTCCATGATGTATAACCTCCGGAACTTTAGATGAACTTGATTTCATGTTTAATAATAAAAATGAACAAGCACTAATACCAACTAAAGAACTTAAAAGGATAGCCATGTATTTCTTTTGCAGTAAATTCATATGTTTATTATAAAGTAAAAAAAGGATAAAAAAAATAGACCCGGCAACGAGCTCGATTCACCCAAAGGGCTATTTTTGCCGCTGAAGTGCTTAACTTCTGTGTTCGGGATGGGAACAGGTGTGGCCACTTCGC
>NZ_JAGXEX010000007.1:0-93624 GCF_019798045.1 Bulleidia sp. zg-1013 | reverse complement strand
AATATGGGAAAATCAGGCTCAAAACTTGAAGTTCTCTAATACGAGAGATGCTTTGCTTCCAAAACTTATGTCTGGTGAGCTTGATGTTTCCAACATCAACTTTTAAGCCATTAAATTATTGTTTATCAGCTAATTAGTATTAAACTATCTTATTGACCTATGGTCAATAAGCATCGCAAGTCTACGACTTGCTCAATTATTGTTTATATTACAGAAGGAGTCGTAAATATGGAAGAAATAATGTTTAATAAAGATGAAATTGAAAATTATGGAATAGAGATAACTTCTGTAAGTTCTTTTATTAATGAAGTAAATAAGTTAAAAGATACTTTGTGCGGGAGCAATGAGGAATTATTTTTCAGAGGGCAAAAGACTGATTTCTGGGATGTTATTCCAAGCATTTTTAGAGGGAATTATTTAAGTGTAGAACATACATTAATGCAAGTTCCTCTATTAAAAGCACCATATGAATTTATTTCTATAAATAATGATTTTGAAATTATGACTAAATACCAACATTATGGAATGTGTACTAGATTGTTGGATTTAACTACGAATCCATTAGTTGCTCTATACTTTGCTTGTGAAGAATATGGTGATGTGCGTTATAAAGGGATTGAAGATGAAGAAGACACTAAAACACAAGAAGCGAATGGTGTAGTATTTTTTAATAAAAAATATTCTATATCTACAAGTGAAATAAATATAAAAGTTATATCCTCTTTATCTCAGATAGATTTATCAAATGATAATACTCTTGAGTCCATATTGAGAAAACTTACAGAACGGCAAGCTATATCAAAAGAGTTAGAAGAAAGATGGAAATCAAAAGAACATTACGAAGAATTTATAAATATTATTCAGAATAATTATATTGTTACCCCGTCATACAACAATGAAAGACTATCAAGACAGTGTGGAATGTTTTTATTGGCAGGATGTTTTAATTTTATTTATACTGAATCTATTAGTGAGTCCAATATAGAAAAAGGATATAAAGATTTGCGAGATGAATTTGATAGAAAGTTTTTCTATATTTCAGGGGAAAACAAGAAAGCAATATTGGAGGAATTAGACACATATAATATAAATGAGGCTACTTTATTTCCTGAATTAGAGCACCAGTTAAGTTATATAAAAAATAAAAAGAATGCTAAAACAAAGGCTTCATCAGAATTTATAAAATTTAATTCTAATGATATAAACCAACAAATAATAAAAAAAGATATTGAGATAAGTGGCAACATAATAAAAAATGGAAAATTTAAAGATACTGTGCTTAAAGCTTTAAACGAAAAATATAATTTCGATATACAAAAAATATGGTCATTAGTGGAAAATTGGATTTCAAAAATCGATTGGTATAGACGAGAGTCTGTAATAAGTAGATTTAAGGTTGATGTTCAAAGAGTATTACTGGAAAATGGATTTAATAAAGAACAGGCGAAGAATGAATCCGAGTATATCAGTGATAAAATTATAGAGATAGCGAGCGAATTATCAGAAAGGGGCGAAAAATAATGTCAAGTTTTTTCATAGAAGCAGATTATGAAAATTCAATAATTGAATTATTTCAAAATGACTTGGGATATGAGTACGCATATGGTCCTAGTATTAAAAGAAATTTTTATAGCCCATTATATGAGGAAGTATTGATTGATTCTTTGTATCATCTGAATAGAGATTTGCCTGATGATGCCATCCATGAAGCACTATATAAACTCAAAAACTTTGAAAACGGAGAGCTTGTGCAGAAGAACTCAGTTTTTATGGATTATCTGCAAAATGGGATTCCTGTAAGATATTTTGTTGACGGTGAGGAACGATCCTCTATAGTTTATCTTGTTGACTATAAAAATCCCGACAACAATTCATTTGTCGTGGCTAATCAGTGGACATTTATTGAAAGCAGCAGTAAACGACCGGATGTAATTCTATTTTTGAACGGATTACCGGTAGTTTTGGTTGAGCTTAAATCTCCTTCTCGTGAAGAAACGGATGCTTCCGAAGCTTATAGGCAACTTCGCAATTATATGCAGGAAATCCCTTCTATGTTTATTTATAATGCGATTTGTGTTATGAGTGATCAGTTGACATCTAAAGCTGGTACTATCACTTCCGATGAAGACCGTTTTATGGAGTGGAAAACCAAGGGTGGTAACTACGAAAATACACAGTATGCACAGTTTGACACTTTCTTTGAGGGAATATTCCAAAAAGAAAGACTGCTTGATGTTATTAAGAACTTTATTTGCTTTTCAAATGAGGGGATTAACACATTAAAAATTCTTGCCGGATACCACCAATATTTTGCAGTGAGAAAAGCGATCGAATCCACAAAGCGTGCTACTGTTACCGACGGGAAGGGTGGTGTGTTCTGGCATACACAAGGAAGTGGCAAATCACTTTCGATGGTGTTCTATGCTCATTTATTGCAGGAAGCATTAGATAGCCCTACTATCGTTGTACTTACTGACAGGAATGACCTTGACGACCAGCTTTATGGACAGTTTGCAAAGTGCAAGGAGTTTTTAAGACAAGAGCCAATGCACGCAGAAAGCCGTGAGCATTTGAAAACACTACTTGCCGGCAGACAGGCAAACGGCATTATCTTTACCACTATGCAGAAATTCGAGGAGTCTAATGAGCCTTTGTCTGAACGCCATAATATTATAGTTATGGCTGATGAAGCCCATCGAGGACAATATGGACTTGCTGAAAAGATTAAGATTACAAAGAATGAAGATGGTAACGAAGTAGCAAAGCGTGTTATCGGCACAGCAAGAATTATTCGTAATACGCTTCCTAACGCTACATATATTGGATTTACAGGGACGCCTATTTCCTCAAAAGATAGAAGTACTCGTGAGGTATTTGGCGATTATATTGATATATATGATATGACGCAGGCTGTTGAAGATGGAGCAACACGTCCCGTGTATTATGAAAGTCGTGTCATTAAGCTAAACCTTGATGAAACTACCTTGAAATTAATTGATGCTGAGTATGATTTAATGGCTCTTAATGCTGATGAGGAAGTTATCGAAAAGAGTAAAAGAGAGCTAGGTCAGATGGAAGCAGTGCTTGGAAACGATAATACCATAAATTCCCTTGTTTGTGATATTCTTGACCATTATGAAAGTAATAGAGAGAATCTGCTTACGGGTAAGGCGATGATTGTTGCATATTCTCGTCCCATTGCCATGAAGATTTACAAGCGAATATTAGAACTTCGCCCGACTTGGACTGAAAAAGTAGGTGTTGTTATGACTTCTGGGAATAACGATCCTGAAGAATGGCGACAGATTATTGGTAATAAACATCATAAGAATGAGCTTGCAAAGAAATTTAAAGATAACAACAGTGCTATGAAGATTGCTATCGTTGTTGATATGTGGCTGACCGGCTTTGATGTACCGTCACTTGCTACGATGTATGTTTATAAGCCTATGTCCGGGCACAATCTTATGCAAGCAATTGCCCGTGTAAATCGTGTATTTCGTGATAAAGAAGGCGGGCTTGTTGTTGACTATGTTGGAATTGCTACGGCATTGAAGCAGGCAATGAATGACTATACTTCTCGTGATAGAAAGAACTATGGCGATACAAATGTTGCAAAGGTTGCATATCCGAAGTTCTTGGAGAAGTTGTCTATATGCCGTGATAAGTTCCATGGATATGATTATACAAAGTTTATCAATGGTACAGACCTTGAAAGAGCGAAAACTATCAGTGGTGCTGTGAATTTTATCCTAGGTAGAGAAAAAGTTGATGATAAGGATTCTTTCGTAAAAGAAGCTCTTATGCTTCATCATGCACTTTCTCTTTGTTCATCTTTAATTGATGAAGACGATAGATTTGAAGCGGCTTTTTTTGAGGCTGTTCGTGTTCTTGTTCTCAGACTTACTAATACCGGTGTTGGTAAAAAGATTTCCTTACCGGAAATGAATGCAAGAATAAATGAACTTTTGAAACAGAGTATTAAAAGTGATGGCGTAATAAATTTATTTTCAGACATCAAAGAGGAGTTTTCTTTGTTTGACCCAAAATTTCTTCAGGAAGTTGCAAATATGAAAGAGAAGAACCTTGCAGTCGAATTATTGAAAAAATTGATTGCAGAGCAAGTTTCTGTTTATCGCAGAACAAATATTGTAAAATCCGAAAAGTTCAGTGAGATTATGCAGCGTTCTCTTAATGCTTATCTTAATGGTATGCTTACCAATGAGGAAGTTATAGAAGAAATGTTAAAGTTGGCAAAACAGATTGCAACAGCACATCGAGAAGGGGATGAATTAGGACTAACTGCTGATGAACTTGCTTTCTATGATGCTTTAACAAAGCCTCAGGCAATTAAAGATTTTTATGAAAATGAAGAACTGATTGCAATAACAAAAGAATTAGCAGATACTTTACGTAAGAACAAGACTATTGATTGGCAGAAGCGTGAGTCGGCAAGAGCTAAAATGCGTATGCTAATCAAAAAACTCTTGAAAAAACATAAATACCCACCGGAAGGTATGGATGATGCCGTTAAAACCGTTATGATGCAGTGTGAACTTTGGACGGATAATTTAAGCTTTGAGGAAGAAGGTAATGTTTATATGTATAATAATCATACTGATAGAACATTGTTATCAGTAGCAGAAGATGGGGAGAAATATAATTGATTAGGCAAATCTTAATAGATATGTATGTTGAGAAAGTGTAAATTATGGCAAAGGGAATAATATATTTAATGACTACAGTTGTTTCCGGTCTTATTAAGATTGGCAAGACGGGAAATGATTAATTTGAAAATAGAATGAGATTTTTAGAAAGTAATGGATATGCCAATATCACGGGGTTAAAAAGGGAGTTTGCTATCGAAGTGGATGGATATGATGAGAAAGAAAAACTTATTCATGATATCTTTAGTAAAAGTAGAATTGTCGGCACTGAATTATTTGCATTAGATATAGAGGTCGCAAAATCCTTATTATCTTCTTTAGATGGCAAACAAATTTATCCTAAGGATAAAAGTAAAAAAGAAGTATTCGAAGAATCTACAGAAGAGATAAAACTTAAAACGGAGAGTGGATTTGTTCCGGATGGAGAGTATATATTAAATCGTAATATAAGAGGTTTTGGGAAAGTAAATGGGAAAGCTACAGTTAAAGAGGGAGTATTCACAGTATTAAAAGGAAGTTTTTGTGGTAATACCAAAAAAGGCTATATACCATCTATTAGAAGAAATGCAAAAATAAAAGATAATATATTACAAGAAGATATTGTATGTATGAATCCGTCAAGTGCCGGTTGGATAGTTATTGGGAAATCTAATAATGGATGGGTAGAATGGAAAGACTTACAAGGGAACTTTATTGAAAAATATAGAGATAATGAAAAATAGTTGATACACAAGTTAGCTATTATAGAAAATAACGAGATGTAAGCTTATGTCAAGTTTAAAAGCAAGCTTTATATCCCCATTGGTATGAGCAACCGGGACAAAATTGGGTAAAGATTGCAAAAAGATTAATTCAATAATCTCTTCCGGCGGCTTCACGAGAAAATATATAAAAATTAGATAGTGGCTTAGTGAAGTGAACCCAATTTCAAATTAATACATAAGGATTGATTTCTGTATTCTACAGGAGTTCGTCCTTTTCATTTTGCTTGCATGTATCGATATTTTAAAGAAGTGATATTTCTTCATGTAAAAATAGAGATGATTTCCTAATATGCGGAAAAGAAATTCAATTCTAGGCAGATAAAAGTGTACTAGTATGAAAGTATAGAGAGAAAGGAGGAGAGAATGATGAGGAAAGTATATTTATTTTGCAGCAATGGAATGTCCACTTCACTAATGGCAAGTAAAATGCAAAAAGTAGCGGATGAGCATAACTTACCGGTTGAAGTAAAAGCTTTTTCGGATAGCTTACTAGAGAAAATCATTATTGAACAAAACCCGGATGCTATTCTTTTAGGACCCCAAGTAAAACACATATACGAAAAAGTAGTTGACCGCTATGGTCATTTAGGAAAACCAATCTTCGTAATTGATTCCGAAGACTACGGTAATATGAATGGCGAAAGGGTTCTAAAAAAAGCAATTTTAGAAATGAAAAAGAAAAAAGCAGAAAGCGAAGGTGAATAATTCATTTATGAAAAGTTTAGAGAAATTTTTAATTCCTATCGCGGATGCCTTATCCAAAAATAAGGTTTTAGTTGCGATTCGTGATGGGTTTATGTATGCCGTACCGGTTATCATCGTGGGTTCACTTTTCCTATTGATATCCAATTTCCCAATTGAAGGTTGGTCAGAAATGATTGCTTCCTTTGCTGGAAAAGGATGGGAAAAATATTTTGATGCCGCTACTTCTGTAACATTTGACTGTTATGCGCTATTATCCGTATTCGGTATTGCGTATGCCTATGCCCGTGAAAAAGGAGTCGATAAGATTGAAGCGGCGGTTGTATCTCTTATCTGTTTCTTAATGATCACACCTATGAGCCATGCGGCGTTTGTGAATGAAAAAGGTAAAGCATTCGCCGGTTTTGCATTTGGTAACTTAGGAACAAAAGGTATTTTCTTAGCTATGATTGTTGCGATTGTTGCAACCGAAATCTTTGCGTTTGCTATAAAGAAAAAGATGGTCATTAAACTTCCGGATGGTGTTCCTCCAGCCGTTATGGATTCTTTTGCGGCTTTAATTCCAGCCGGCTTATCCATGCTTGTGTTCTTCTTTATCAATATGATTTTTGCGAACACATCCTTTGGCAATGTACATGACTTTATCTATCAAGTCTTACAAGCCCCACTTGTTGGCTTAGGCAGATCACAAGGATTTGAAGTTATCTATCAATTCTTAAGTACATTGTTCTGGTTCTTTGGAATCAACGGACCGGCTGTCACCAATACCATCTTCTCGCCAATCCATAAGGCTCTAACCTTAGAAAACTACGAATTAGCGAAAGCCGGCTTACCAATGACAAACGTATTTACAGCAGCCTTCTCTGATTTCTTCTGTAACTTCGGTGGTGGGGGATCAACCCTAGGTCTTGTCATTATGATGACCTTCCTTGCTAAGTCGAAGAGATTGAAGACATTAGGAAGAATGGCATTACCAGCTGGTATCTTTGGTATTAACGAACCAATTATCTTTGGTTTCCCAATGGTATTAAATGTTATCATGGTTATTCCATTCCTATTATGCCCGGTGTTAAATACGATTCTCGGACAGATTGCGACAGCGATTGGCTTTATTCCGGTCACCTCGGGTGTACAGCTATCATGGACAACACCAATCTTCGTATCTGGTTATTTAACAACCGGCTCCGTTAATGCGGTTATCTTACAGTTAATTATGTTAGTTTCTAATATGTTGTTGTATTATCCATTCTTAAAGTTGCAAGACAATAAATACCTAGAAGAAGAATTACGTTTAGCAAACGAAAAGAAGAAAGATGACATCGATGAATTATCATTCGATGATTTACAACTGGATTAACATGAAAATAGTATTGATATTTGACTCCGGTTTAGCTGGTGCGGGTGGAAAGAGTAATTCTGATTGTGCCTTAACAGCCACCCGTGAAGTTGTCGGTACCGCCATGATTTTAGAACCATATTTCAAGCAGATTGGTGGTCAAATCAGTGCAACTCTCTATTGTGGGATGGATTACTACAAGAATAATAAAGACGAAGTTGTTATGAAAATGACAGCGATGGTTAAAAAACTCAAACCTGATTTTGTCTTATGTGGACCATGTTTCAATTTTGCGGATTACAGCGAAATGGCTGCTCGTTGCACGAAGTTAATTATGGAAAAAACAGATGTTAAAGTGGCGAGTATGATGGCTATTGAAAATCAAGATGTCATTGCTAAATACAGAGAAGATATTGCTATCCTAAAGATGCCAAAGAAAGGTGGAACAGGATTGAGCGAATCCTTCGATGTTTTAGTAAAGTATATCGATACAGCAGTCAAACATCCGGAAAATCTAGCAGAGCTAAAGAGTAAAAATTGTTATTAAAGATATAGGCCCGGACTTGCACGTTGTTCGGGCTTATTGATTGGAGAATGAAATGAATAAAATAAATAGAGAGCGTTTGATACAGTTGAGCAATGCGATGGGTGCCAGTGGGGAAGAAGGAGATGTTCGTCAAATTCTAAGGAATAGCTTTCACCATGAAATCATTCAAGATCGTTTAGGTTCTCTGTTTTGTAAGTTAAATGGAAAACAATCCAAAGCAAAATTGATGATTGCGACCAGTCTTGATGAACAAGCTTTAATGATTGAAGAAATCCTAGATGATGGAAGTATGAAGTTTGTTAGTTTAGAAAACATATCACCAGCTAGCTTATTACATCAAAGAGTTACAGTGTATGACCGAAAACACCAAGCGCACAAAGGGACGATTGTAACTAAGAAAACCAAATTCATGGAAACCGCTTTAGAAACCATCCATGAATCGGATTTATACATTGATTGTGGTTATGACTATGAAATATGTAAAAGTAAAATCACAACGGGTGATTTGGTTGTGATTGGTGATGCTTGTGTTTGTATCAATGAAGATACTTGTATGGGTAAAGCTTTACAGCACCGATCTATGTTGGAAGTTATCCTAGAATTATACGAACAACTCCAAGGGTCTGCTTTGGATTTTGATATTGTGTTTGGCGGAATCAGTCAATCCGTGATTGGTTGGCGTGGTACTAAAACAGCTACGTATGTTGTTCAACCCGATTGTGCGATTGCTTTAACTGGCTTTGATTGTGCCGATAGCAATATTCATCGTAAAGACGGTGTTATAGCTGGCTACTACGATAAACAGATGTTACCAAGTCAAAAGCTATTAAAAGATTATATACAAGTGCATCCTCATACAAAAAGTTACTTCGGTTTTTTGGGTAACGATGGTTCTTTTATTCATAAGACCATTAAAGGAACCCCTTGTCTTTCTTTAGGCGTAGCGATGAATAACATGGGTAGTGCAAATACCATGGTGGATTTAAATGACTTAGAACAATTGGTGCAGGATTTAAAGAGCTACATCCTTCAATTAGATGCTAAAAAGATACAAAAAATGAATTTTGGAGTACAGGATGTCAATTGAATTATTAGAGAAATTATCCAATGCGGCAGGGATTAGTTCTTTTGAACAAGAGATTGTTACCATTATGGAAGAAGCTGTTCAGGAGTTACCGGTTCAAACCTATCGGGATGGTTTAGGTTCATTCATTAGTTGTACAAAGGAATATTGTTCCGGGCCAAAAATTATGGTTGCCGGGCACATGGACGAAGTAGGTTTTATTGTCAAAGAAATCGATGAGCACGGTTATCTTCGTTTACAACCGGTTGGTAGTCTATGGACCCATTTATTGTTGGACCATTCTTTTGATGTCATTTGTGACAATCAAGCACGCATTGAAGGACTAATAGGAAGTGTTGCTCAACATGGTATTTCTGCTAAAGTTCGTAACACAACCTTAGCAATGAAAGACTTATATTTGGATTTAGGCTTGTATACCCGTGAAGAAGTGGAAAAATTAGGTATCCACATTGGTAACCAAGTTGTCCCAAGTACTCGTTTTCATCGTTTGAATCGGGAAGATATTTATGTGGGTAAGGCGATGGATAATCGCTTGGGTTGTTATATTGCTTTAGAAGTGTTACGGAATTGCCAGTCTATTTCTCATCCTAAATACTACGCTGTGGGTAATGTGCAAGAAGAACCCGGATTAAGAGGAGCTAGAACAGCGACGGAAGTGATTCAACCTGATTTAGCTTTTGCGGTAGACACAACAACAGCAGGGGATACACCACTAAACTACAATACCGTTAAACTTGGTCAAGGACTTGTGATTTCCTTAATTGATTCCAATACCATTGCCCATCGTGGTTTAATTCGTTATATGGAAGAAACTTGTCGGAAGTATGGTATTCCTTACCAATACGCTGTGTTTAAAGCCGGGGGAACGGATGCGGGTAATATTCATAAAACAAGACAGGGTATTATCAGTATGTGCTTATCCATTCCGGTACGATATATGCACGCTTCACAAACGATTGTTAGTTATCAAGATGTACAAGCTTGTATTGATTTACTAACTAAGGTAGTGGAAGAGATGAATGATGAATTATTAGAAAAAATAGCGAAGGGAGGTTATTGATGGACAAACAAACAATCTTTCAACAAGTTGAAAAAAGAAAACAGGATTTAATCGATGATATTTGCACATTAGTTCAAATTGATTCTACAAGAGGAGAACCACAACCAAATCAACCTTTTGGTAAGGGACCAAATACAGCTCTTGAAAAAGCGTTAGAGATTTGTCGAAGAGAAGGATTAAAGACTAAGAATGTGGATGGCTATATGGGCTATGGTTGCTATGGAGAAAGCGAAGAATACATTGGTATCATTGGTCATTTAGATGTAGTGGAAGTAGGCGATGGTTGGCTGGATCCACCATTTTCGGCATCTATTCATGATGGACGCATTTGGGGAAGAGGGGCATTGGATGATAAAGGACCATTGTTGGCGGCTATGTATGGTATGTTGGCGTTAAAAGACTTAGGGATTGAACCAAAGACAGCCATTCACATTATCTTTGGAACAAATGAAGAAACTGGTATGGAAGATATGCGTTATTTCCTAAAACATGAAAAAGCACCAATTGCAGGATTTACACCAGATAATAAATTCCCGGCCATCTATGGTGAACGAGGTAGAGCGGTAATTGAGGTTTGGGGAGCGGCGGATACGGTAATTCCTTTTGCGAATGAATACTTTATGAACGCTAATCCAAATGGTGATCGTTTGGGAATTGCTATTAAGGATGAGCACTTTGGGGAAATGAAAATTCGCAATAAAATTCTCTTGCAGAATAAAAAGCAAATTGGACTTCGTTTTTCTTTGAGTTATCCAAGCTGTGATTTAAATGAAATTGTAAAGCATATCCAAGCGAAAGCAATTGGTTTAGAGGTAAAGTTAATTTTTGATTCTTCCGTTGTGTTGCACAATCCGAATTCATGGTTGGTGCAAACGATGGAACAGGCTTATGAAGAAGCTACCGATACAAAAGCACATCCAACCACAACAACAGGAGGAACGTATGCCCATGTTTGTCATACGATTATCCCTTATGGACCAAGCTTTCCCGGGCAAAATGGGATTGCTCATCAACCAAATGAATGGGTGAATATTGAAGACCTAATTCAATGTACCAAAATCTATGCTTGGACCTTGTATAGGCTATGTATGGCGGATATACCAGAGAATGCTTTGGAAGGAGATTAATAATGCGTAAGTTAGGAATTTCGATTTATCCAGAAAAAAGTACGGTTGAAGAAATTTTTATGTATTTAAAAGAAATGTATGAAATTGGTGCCACGCGTATTTTTTCTTGTTTATTGTCAGTGAATAAATCAGCAAAACAGATAAAAGAAGATTTCATTAAAATTCATGATTATGCCCATGATTTAGGCTATGAAATTATTTTAGATGTTAGTCCGGCGGTGTTTCAAAAATTAGATATTCGTTATACCGATTTGAAATTCTTCCATGAAATTCATGCGGATGGTATTCGTTTGGACATGGGCTTTACCGGTTATGAAGAAGCGATGATGACTTATAATCCTTATGGCTTAAAAATTGAAATTAATATGAGTTCGTATACGCATACCATTGATACTATCATGGATTATCGACCCAATCGTTACTGTTTGTGTGCTTGTCATAATTTCTATCCGCACGATTATACAGGTCTTGATTTTCTTTTCTTTGATCAATGCTCTAAGAAGTTTCAAAAATATGGTCTTACAACCGCCGCTTTTATTGGTTCATTAACAAAGGAGGCTTTTGGTCCATGGTCAACCACAGATGGTCTATGCACTTTAGAAATGCATCGTCATTTACCATTAGACGTTCAGTTAAAACACATGGTTGCTTTGGATTATATCGATGATATTATCATTGCGAACTGTTATCCAAGCGAGGCGGAGAAAGAAGCACTTAGAAAAGTACGCCTGGATGTAGTAAATTTTCAAGTGAACTTGGGAAAGAACATTCCGGAAACAGAAAGAAAAATCGTTTTAAATGAGTTGCATTGCCATCGAGGGGATCAATCTGCTTTTGTGATTCGCTCAAGTGGTAGTCGGATAAAGTATAGAGGTCATGACTTTGCTATTTTTAACGCACCGAAGGAGATTCATCGTGGGGATGTGTTGATAGATAGTAGTGCTTATGGAAAATACGCAGGTGAATTACAAATTGCTTTAAAGGATATGGAAAATAGTGGAAGAACCAATGTGGTTGGTCATATTCGAGAAGAAGAATGGTTTATTTTGGATAGTTTAAAACCTTGGCAGAAGTTCGTACTAACAGAAGATGAAAGCAATGGTTGCTAAAATTATATAGAGAATTATAATAACGATGGAGGTGGCTATCTTTATGGACGATAAACCTGGTGGGAGTTATGTTTTTGAAACAGTTGTTGTCAGTAATATAGCCCTATCTTTTTCTATGCGGTTATATTGACTGCATAGAAAGGGATTAGAATGAATCGTAATCAAATTGAGCTTTGGCTCGAAAAGAATGAATTAAAACAGTTGCATAACTATCTAGCAAAGAAAAATGTGGTGGATATTGCTGAGTTTATACCAGAATTGAAGGATCAAGACTTAGCAGTTTTCTTTCGTGTTTTAGAAAAAGAAGAAGCGGCGAATGTTTTTTCGTACTTGGATAAGGATGATCGTAGTCGTTTGGTCAAGATTTTTAATAATACAGAAATTGTTAAAATGATCAATGAATTGTATTCCGATGATGCGGCGGATTTCTTATCGGAAATGCCCTCTAATTTGGTAACGCAATTATTGGATAAAGTGGATGAGAACGTACGAAAGGACATCAATCATCTTTTGAAGTATAAAGAGGATTCAGCCGGTAGTGTCATGACGGTGGAATTTATTGAATTCACCAAAGACATGACCGCAAAGCAAGCTTTAGAGAAAATCAAACGAGTTGGGATTGACAGTGAAACGGTATATACCTGTTATGTGGTGGAAAGCCGTAAGTTAATAGGGATTGTTAGCGCAAAAAGTTTGATATTGAGTGAATCGGATGTTTTAATTCAAGACCTTATGAAAACAGAGTTTGTGTATGCTTATACGGGTGATGATAAGGAAGATATTGCGAAGAAGCTTAGAAAGTACGATTTGATTGCTATACCTGTATTGGATGTCGAAAATTGTATTGTGGGGATTGTAACCTTTGATGATGCAATTGATGTCTTAACTGAGGAAACAACGGAAGATATGCAAAAGATGGCGGCGATTGTGGCTAGTGATAAGCCGTATCTTTCGACTTCTGTTTGGCAACATGCACGTAGTCGTATTGTTTGGTTGTTGATATTAATGTTTTCAGCGATGCTGACAGGAGGAATTATTGCTAAGTATGAACATGCTTTTGCGGTTATGCCTTTATTAGTGTCATTTATTCCAATGTTGATGGATACGGGTGGAAATTGCGGTTCTCAGAGTTCAACCTTAATTATTCGTGGCTTAGCGATTGATGAAATTCATTTTCGTGATTTCTTTAAGGTGGTTTTTAAAGAGTTTAGAATTTCCATTATTGTGGGTGTTATTTTAGCGATTGCAAATGGAATACGGATTATAATTTTTAATCATGATCTTCAACTTTCCATTGTGATTGCGATTTCTATTATGGTGACGGTTATTATTTCTAAGTTTGTTGGTTGTGTTTTACCCATCGTAGCGAAGAAATTGAAGATGGATCCAGCTATTATGGCAGCTCCGATTATCACAACAATCGTGGATACGTTATCCATTATTGTTTACTTTAAAGTTGCTTCAGCAATCTTTTCTATCTAAAAAATAAATCTTGGAGGATCAAAAAGAAAAAGAGGCACATTGCCTCAATGGTCACTCTTTCAAGAGCGGCTTTTTATAAATTTAAGGTTTATTGATTCATCACTTCTTTCTTTATCTCCCGGTGCAACATCAGGTTTTTTCGTTGGATAACTTTGCTACTAAAGCCTTATCATAGTCAAAATTTCTTTAAATGAGGTAACTCATAAATTCTTCATAGGTATTACTAGCAATAAGTTGCGATAGTTTTTCATAATCTTCCGTTAAAGACGCAATCCAATCAAAGAATGGTTTTAAGTTAGATGTATCAAGCTTATCAATGGCTAACAAGAAGACCAGTTGAACTTCATAATTGCCCCAAAGAATTGGTTTATCCAGCAACATAATCGAAATAGCCGATTTGATACAAGATGAGTCAATTGGGTGCGGTGTCGCAAAATTGAAGTTAAAAGAAGTTGGGGATAATTCTTCTCTTCGCATGACAGATGGGAAGAAGTCCGGCGTCACATAACCATGTTTTTGAAGTTCATCTGACATAAATTGCAGAACCCGTTTGGGACTTGTAAAGCTTTGATGATGGTAAAAATGTTCCTTTGTGATTAAACCTTTTAATTTTTGATAAAATTCTTTTTTAACACGTTCTTTTTCAAGGCTATGAATGGTTTCAAATAACTTCGCTTCATCATCTTTGGAACAAAGCAAGGAAATTTCAACGGTTGGAATATTTAAATGATGGCGCAAAGGTATTGAACAAATAATTAAATCAGGATGATCGGCTACAATGAGTTCTTCTTGGAAATAAGCGTATACTTTTATGATTTCAAGATGCTCATAAAAAATATTCTCAATCTTTTTCTTTTGTGGAAAATACACATTTTCAGCCAAAGGAGAAATCCAAACGGCTTTTAGCTTTTGTGAGTGGTATAGATGTTCATAAGCCATTCCTAAGTGTAAGGTGATAAAGCCGATTTCATCTTCATTGATGTCAATATGCAGACGACGGGATAAAAAGGAAGCTGAACTGACTCCGACTTCAAATATTAAAGGAAACTTACGTTTAACTTCTTGCAAATATAAATTGGTAGAGGGGCGTTGACTGAGATTACGTTCAATCAAAGATTGTAAATGAATGGTTAAACTAATTTTAAAGGATTCATCTTTTGAAAAATCAATTCCATGTTGACCATCAATATAAGCAATCAACTCGTTAATAATATCGCTACATAAAAGACCATCCGGAATGTATTTTGAAAGCTGAGTTTCACCTAAATAGCGAGCACTTTCACCCATCAATAAAAGAGCTAAGATGATAACTTCACTTTCAATCACTTGAGCTTGATATAAAACAGCAATGCGATGATAAAAATCATGGGCGATTTTGTATTCAGTTGTATCAATGATTTCACGACTATCACGAACACTTTCAATATATTTACCATTTAGAATACGATCAATAGAAATACTAATGTGCAATAGAATAGAAGGTAGTATATTAGCATTCACGGAATAATGGTAGTGTTGTAAAAGTTGTTCCAATTCTTTTTTACATTTTAATAAATCAAAGTTGGTATATAATGAAGCAAGTTCATTGATGTTTAAAAAATTCTGTTTTGTTTCTTCAATCATGAGGGTTTTGTATAGCTTGCGGATTTCATTTTCAGAGCCTAATAGGATGAGGTGGTTCGCTGACTTTTTCAATTCTAAATTTTGGTATTGAGCAAGTTGACGACGGATTTCTTTCAGATGGGCGTCTAGGGTGTATTCCGAGATGCAAAGGCGGTCTAATAGGTCGGGAATAAAAATAGAATCCCTAGATAGTAATACAGTCTTTAAAATAAAAAGATTTCTTTCTTTTCCATTTTGGTTTATGCCTTGGAAATGGCTTTGGAATTTTTTATAGTTGTCACTAATGAGTGAATAGCCTTTACGCAAGTTGGATTCAATCAGCTTTTCCGGACAGGCTTTATTGATAGTATCAATGTCTGAACGAATCGTGCGATTGGAAACGGATAATAATTTTGCTAAAGAAGTGGCGGTAAACCATTTATTTTCCTCACTGAGTATACGTAATAATTTTTCTTGTCTTTTATTCATGATGTCCCTTTCACAAATAATATTTCCTAATAGTAGGAAAAGGATAACTGTGAATATCATCCGATGAAATTATACAATAGTAATGGAAATAAAGGGGGACGACCGCCGTCATGAAACAAAAAATAGTAAACTTAAGAAAAAGAAAGAATATTCGCTTGGTTTTTAGTGTTTTTATGGTGATTATGTCGGCGTTGATTCAAACCTTTGCTTTAGAAGTGTTTATCCGACCGGCGGGAATGTTAGCAAGTGGCTTTACAGGTCTTGCGATTTTAATTCATGAAATCGGTCTTCATATCCATATGAATATATCCATTCCATTATTGATTATGGCTTTGAATGTACCGGTCGCTATTCTTTGTGGAAAATCGATTTCTTTGCGATTTACTTTATTGTCCTCCTTGCAGTTTGCCTGTGTTTCCATTTTCTTACAGATATTCCATTTTGAAGCTTTATTCCAGGATACTTTATTAAATATTGTGATGGGTGGAGCGGTGTATGGATTTGGGATTGTGGCAGCCCTTATGGCAAACGCAAGTACCGGCGGCACCGATTTTATTGCACTATATGTATCAAATAAAACGGGTAAGAGCATTTGGTCTTATGTGTTTTTGTATAACTGTGTCTTGTTATGTATTTTTGGTTTTACATCCGGTTGGCAAAAGTCTTGTTACTCAATGATTATGCAGTTTGTGGCAACGAAGATGATTGATGCTTTGTATCATCGTTATGATCGTAGTACTATGCAAATCACTAGTGTGATGCCGGAAGAGATTTTAAAAAGGTATACAGAGAAATATAGGCATGGGATTTCAGTTTGGAGAAGCTATGGGGGTTATTCACGTTGTGAGAATTATATGTTGAATACGGTGGTATCTTCTTTAGAGGTAAAAGAGATAGCGCATTTGATATTAGAAGTGGATCCACATGCGATTATTAACGTATATCGAACGGATGATTTCTATGGTGGATTTTATCGTCGACCTTTGGACTAGAGAAAGAAATTAGGAGGAAAGTGTATGTGGGCAATGATTGCGACATGGAGAATGGCTTTGGAAGGTGTTTGTGAAGCCGGTGAATTATTGAAAAAGGGGAAAGAAGCCGGGGAAGTGGTTGAACAGGCAATTCGTATGGTTGAAGACTTTCCATATTATAAGTCAGTCGGTTATGGTGGCTTACCAAATGAAGAAATGATTGTTGAATTGGATGCCGGTTATATGGATGGAAATACCCTTTCTGTTGGAGCTGTTGCAGGGATTAAAGACTTCGCTAATCCAGTGTCCATTGCCAAGGAATTATCTAAGGATAATGTGAATTGTGTTTTAGTGGCTGAAGGGGCGGAAAAATACGCTAGTCAAAAGGGTTTTGAAAGAAAGACGATGTTGACAGAAAGAGCGAAAAAGCATTATCACAAGCGGGTTAAAAAGCTTCAAAGTCAAGAATTAAAGCCATACGATGGTCATGATACAGTGGGTGAAGTTGTTTTGGATCAAGCCGGGAAGGTTGTTGTGGCAACTTCAACGAGTGGATTATTTATGAAGAAGGCAGGGCGTATTGGCGATTCACCCATTGTTGGAGCTGGATTTTATGCTGACTCTGAAGTGGGTGGTGCTAGTGCAACCGGTCTTGGAGAAGATTTAATGAAGGGTTGTATCTCCTATGAAATTGTTCGCAAAATGAAAGAGGGTTTATCCCCACAGGAAGCCTGTCAAAAAGCAGTCAATGAATTAGATGAGAAACTAAAGAAATCTAAAGGCTTCTCGGGTGATTTAAGTGTTATTGCAATTGATAAAAATGGTCAGTTTGGTTGTGCAACGAATATTCAACAATTTTCTTTTGTGGTTTATCGACAGAATGAAGAAGCGGTTGTGTATTTAGCAGATAATGTGGATGGTGAAACAAAGATTTATCCGGCAAGTCAAGAATGGATGGATCAGTATATGCAAGAAAGGATGGCACCAATTACAGAATGATGAACGATATTTTTGAAGTGTGTGCAGGGAGTGTATCAGATTGCATACAGGCGGAGCTTGGTGGTGCTAATCGCGTGGAGTTAAATAGTGCTTTGAGTTTAGGGGGATTAACACCAAGCCTTGCGACTTTACAGCAAGTAAAAGCGAAGACGAGTCTTCCGGTCATTTGTATGGTTCGACCTCGACCGGCCGGATTTTGTTACGATAAAGTGGAAAAGGAAACGATGTTTCTAGATGCGAAGTTGTTATTGGAAAATGGAGCAGATGGTTTAGCCTTTGGTTTTTTACACAAGGATACCAGTATTGATGTGGATACCACAAAGCAAATGGTTGACTTAATTCATTCTTATCAAAAAGAAGCGGTTTTCCATCGGGCTTTTGATTGCGTGAATGACCCTTTTATGGCAATTGAAAGATTGATTTCTTGTGCTGTGGATCGTCTTTTAACCAGTGGCTTACAAGCTAAAGCTATAGATGGTTCCGCATTGATTGCGAAGTTACAGAAATGCTATGGAGATAGAATTCAGTTATTAGCCGGCAGCGGCATCAATGCGAGTAACATTCTGGAGTTAAAGGAATTAACGAAGGTTCATCAATTTCATTCGAGTTGTCGTGTGTGGAAGAAGGATTTAACGACCAGTGTTGGAAATGTTAGTTATGCTTTTCATGCGAAAGATGATTATGATATTGTAGGATTGGAGAATGTAAAAAGGATTGTATTGAAATTGAGGGGTAAATAGTTATGGAAGGTTTAGAACGAATTTGTTTTCAAATTATTGCTTCGATTGGGGAAGAAGGTTCACCAAGCCCATGCGGAAGAACAGTTGATGAGTGCTGAAACATTGAAGTTGATTGCGGAAGAGGAAATCGCTTTTACGGAAGGATGATCAAATGAGTAAAGTAAAAAAGGAATTGCGTAAAAAAAATAAACAAGCAAATTTACAGGTAAACCAAAATTCTTTCATTGGTCGAAGAGGCTTGGCGTTTATCATTGATTATTTTATTACCAATCGTCTTTCTATTTTGGTAACAGCGCTTGTATATGGTTTTATGAACCAAGGTAAAATTGAAATTTTAAAGAATTTTAATGGTATTCCCGCCAATCAGATAGTGATTCTTTTATTAAGTGTTTTAATGACCCATGGGTTTTACTTTATTTATGTTCCGGCTAAGATGACCAATGGGGCAACGATGATGCAAAAGGTATTGCAAGTTAGAGTGGTGAAAGAAGATGGTCAAAAGGCTTCTATAAAGGATTTTGCATGGCGTTATTTTGTGGGTTGTCTTCTTGTGGAAGGTTTGTTCTATGATGCCTTTAAAGTAATCGTGAGTGGGGTTTGTTATGGGATATTTCATACACCGGATTTATTCACAAGTGCTATCAATGTTGTCAGTGCCGCAAGTAGCTTGATTTCACTTGGTTATGCGTTTAAAGACCGTGGTCGTTTTCGATTGTTCCACGATAAGATTTCAAAAACAATTATGCAGGATGTTTACCAAGAAGCCGGAAAGATATTTTAAGGAACTGAAGAGTCTGCTTTAGCATGGAGTGGATTGCCCCATATAAGACACTTAAAATTTTTCCACCGAAAACAACGAAGAACGAACAAAAGGTGTACCATATAAAGATATAAGGGTTATTTTTGAAAAATATGAAAATCGGGAAGGGATTAAAAGAGTTACGCTAACGTTTAAGCAGTAATTGAATTAGCATGAATAAAATTGAAAGATAAGGGCTAATGAAGATTGAGATATAAAAACTTTATGATTTTCATGGGACTATATGTGGTTAAAGTGGTTATTCTATCTGTAAATATGGTAAAAAGGGGGTATTAGATGAGTGCTAGAGTAGTATTAATAGGGGTGCTTGCTTTTTTAGGTTTTGCCTTCTTCGCTATTATATTGGGTACCTATATTTATTATAAAAGAGTCGATAAAAATGGAAAAACAATTTGGAATGAAGCAGTCAATGAGCAGACAAATACTTCTAAAATGAGTATTAGTGAACTTATGGTATATGTTTCTGAAATACTTGTGGCAGGTCTTTTTAGTATACAAATCATGAAACGAGTAGGCTCGGGGTTTGCATCCTTGGCAAAATACATCCTTCTTCCACCGATTATGGCGTTATTTAATGCCCGAAAGCGTACGGGAAAATCATTTTTTTAACTTGTAGTAGCTTGTCTATCCGCCTTTTGGTTATTTTTCGCATATATAATTGTTGGGATTCCGATAAAAGCACCGATATTTCAGATTAACAATACGAAAATCACTATGGCACATGCAACAGCCAAAGATTTAATCGATAACGGATTTGATATTTATATGAAACAGAATAGCAGTAATCACCGTGTCAAGTATGATGAATTACTTTCTTCCGGCAAATTTAAGAAATATATAGCGGACAGAAGTGTTTACGTAGAAAAAGGGTTTCATAGAGATACTGCCGATGTTCCGTATTTGCTGGTAAAGAACGGACTAGTTGTTGGCGGAGCATGGTTTTACGGTGATTAAGAAAAAGATACTGTACTTGAAGATTGTAAAATTGTTCATATACGCCTTGATGAAGAGTGCGTTAACGCCGCAAAGAGAAATACTGTAACTTATCAGTTGAATGGGGTTAATCTACTTGCACCACTGGAATTAAACGAACTTAAAAAAACTTTTAATAAAAAATTGTGGTTGGTCCCTCGCAGCCCGAAAGATATAACGGAGTTGCACTATGGGATAAAGTGGACAACCGGAAGCGATCATCTCTTTTGGAATGAATATTTTTCCTATATTGATTATGATTGGAACAATAATATGACTTCCTTTAAAATTTCAAGTGCAATTGCACGCGATAAGGGAAGATAAATAGGACTGATTCAAAGATGTATGAAAGGCTTAGACATACAAAGCTGCTGTCAATAATTATTTATTGACATCCGTATGATAGAAAGTCGGGAAAGCTTATCGCTTCTGATAAAAAAGGTTGTAGAAATAGGAACTGAACCCCAATAAAACGACAACCTTTTAATATCCTGTATAAGAATATGTTCCCCATTTTTTTAATAATTGATGAATAGAGCCGCCAAAACGACGATTGACTTGTTGTGATACGAAAGCTCTATGGGTAGCTGGGGTATCCGAACCTGCGTATCCAGCCGCCAATTGTCCAAAGCCGGCGCCTTCGATACGGTGAATAACATAAACCGCTTCAGCCGTGGATAAGCTATCAATGAGTTTATCCAAACCGGTTACTTGATGATAAGTAGAACCCCTAGAGTGACCGGGAATTCTTAATAACATATTAATAGCTAATTGAGCATTTGGAGATGCTTTTTCAACTAGCAAGCCACGACTATTAAATTGAAGACCGCCTATTTCCGCCTTTGCGAGTGACGATTCATCAATGGTTGGGTGCTCTTTACTTAGCCTTTTCGCTGTCTTAGCCATCGCAGCTTCTTTTCGTGCCTTAACCACTTCCGCCGGTGTAACCACTTTAACGGTTAATTTTGTATCGAATTGAATACCATTTGTGTCAATAGCTTTATAATGCACAAAATAGGTTCCGTCCTTCTTCATGTCCACAGTGCCTTGAGTTGTTAAAACGGGTAGGACATTGGTTTCATCGTAAATCGAGGAAACATGAGTCGAGGGATTAAAGTCATCACCATTGTTAACAACAACAGTATCACTCTTTAATTTAATGACCGGCTTATTTGAAGGATTGACTTTCAATAAAATCTTTTTTGTAAAAGAATAACCGATGTTTTTATCCGAATCCTTTTCATCTATATTGAAAAGGCGAGCTTTCACGACGACCTGTTGAAAACCAACCTTACCAGGTATAAAATCTTGCGCTTCTAATAAACTCTTTTCAATTGAAATCTTATCCAAATGAATAGAAGAATCAGTCTTTGATACAGCTTGGATAACCTCTTTTTTTATCGTTTCAAAAGGTTCAGGATCATTCATAGACACTTCAAAGATGGACATATAATCTTCTTCCACCGCTTTTGTTGGCTTCATAGAGGGTACCAAACAAAGAAGAGAAATTCCTGCTCCCATCAAAATCTTAAGGATTTTTTTCTTTCGCATAGCCTCATTATACTGTAAATGAACGGAATACTTCAAATTAAGCCTGTGGAAGTTCAAACTGACCGGTATATAAATGATGGTAGAAACCATGTTTGGCTAATAAGCTGTCGTGATTACCTTGTTCAATAATGTGACCATCTTTCATGACTAAAATCATATCAGCATGACGAATGGTAGAAAGACGATGAGCTACCACAAAGGAAGTTCTTCCTTTCATCAGATTATCAAAGGCTTGTTGAATCTGAATTTCGGTTCTTGTATCAATAGAAGAAGTTGCTTCATCCAGTATCAACATTGGTGGTAAACACAACATAACCCTAGTCATGCACAATAACTGCTTCTCTCCTTGGGACATACCGGACTCATCCACTTCCGTATCAAAGCCCTTTGCTAAGCGCATAATAAAATCATAACTATGAGACTCTTTAGCAGCTTGAAGAATTTCTTCTTCACTTGCTTCCGGTTTGCCAAGCAGGATATTTTCACGAATGGTTCCATTTTGAATCCAAGTATCTTGTAAGACCATGCCAAAATTCTTGCGTAGTTCATGGCGGGAAATGGAATGAATGTCTTGACCATCAATTTGAATAGAACCGGCTTGAATGTCATAGAAACGCATCAATAAATTGATGAAGGTTGTTTTCCCACATCCGGTTGGACCAACGATTGCAATGCGCATACCTGGTTTCGCTTCCACATTAAAATTTTTAATAAAAGGTTTATCAGGACGATAACTAAAAGAAACATCTTGCACATTGACATGACCTTTGGAAATACCTAATGTACCGGTCGCATCGGCACTTTCGGCTTGTTGCTCCATAATTTCAAAAATACGGGAAGCGCAAGCTAGGGCATTTTGTAGTTCAGTAATAACTGAACTAATATCATTAAATGGTTTCATATATTGGTTGGCATAGCCTAGTAAAACGGATAAGCCGCCAACCGTTAGTTGTGCGGATAAAATAGAAAAGCTACCAACCAAAGCTACCAAGGCATAAATTACTCCATTCACAAAACGGGTGGAAGGATTGACTAGGGAAGAAAAGAAGATAGCTTTTTCAGTTGTTTTTTGGAGTTTTTGGTCAATGTGTTTGAAGCGAAGCTTCGCTTTTTCTTGATAGCCAAAGGCTTGTACCGTTTTTTCTTCACCAATCATTTCTTCAATAAGACCGGTTTGCTCACCACGAATAGAAGATTGTTCTTTGAATAGGTGGAAAGAGTGAGAAGCGATAAATTTTGCGACAAAGAAACTAATAGGCGTTAAAAGAATAACAATAAGACTAATCAACCAAGACTTTGAAATCATAAAAATCAAGGTAGCGATAATTGTAACAACACCACTAAATAGTTGTGAAAAGCCTACTAATAAACTATCTCCAATCTGATCACAATCCGCAATGATACGACTTTCCATATCTCCAATGGAATGAGTATCTAAATATTGTAGAGGTAAGTGTTGGACTTTATTCATCGAATCACAGCGCAAATCACGAACAATTTGATAGCTTAGTTTATTATTGATTAAATTCATAAACCAAGTAGAAAGACTTGTGATTAGTATGATTATCACAATATTTCTAAGAGTTTGAAGAAGAATAGATAGTTGAAGTTGACCGGCATGGATGGTGTTATCAATAGCTTTGCCAAATAAAATGGGCACATACAACATTAAAATGGATGAAACAGTTGCTAATCCACAGCTAAAGAATAAGAGAATGCGGTATTGTCTCATATAGCGAAATAGTTTCTTTAAGCTAGATGTATCGGCTTCTTGTATCTTGCGCATAAGTTCTCCTTTCTATTTAGTTGGGAAATTGGGAGTTATAAATTTCTTGGTAAACGGCACATTCTTTTAATAGATCAGCATGCTTGCCTTGTCCAACGAGTTGACCATTATCCAAAACAAGGATGGTATCGCAATGTTTCAGGGATGAAATTCTTTGGCTGACGATAAAAATGGTTGTATTTTGAATGGAATCTAAGGCTTTTCGTAAAGAAGCATCGGTTGCTAAATCCAAGGCACTGGCGGAATCATCTAAGATTAGTATCTCCGGTTTACGCACTAAAGCTCTAGCGATGGTTAACCGTTGTTTCTGTCCGCCGGAAAGATTTTTACCACCTTGTTCTAATTGGAAATTCAATTGATCTTCTTTTTGTTCAACCACTTCTTTGGCTTGAGCTATGGTTAAGGCTTGCCACAATTCTTCATCACCAGCCTGTTGGTTGCCATACAGGAGATTTTCGCGAATGCTTCCTTTGAATAAAACGGTTTTTTGAGGAACAATACCTATTTTTTGAATGAGCTGTTCTTGCGGATAATCTTTTACGGGGTAATTGTCTACAAGAATTTCACCTTGTTGGGCATCATAAAAACGAGGAATGAGTTGAACAAGAGTGGATTTACCGGAACCGGTGCCACCAATAATACCGATGGTTTCTTTTGGATGAGCGATAAAACTAACATGGTTTAAAGAAGGTTTGGCACCTTCTTCATAATGGAAACTAACATCTCTAAATTCCACTTTACCTTGCGTTTGGCTGGCCAAATTCTTTTGTGCATATTGAATGGTAGATGGGATGTCTAAAATATCAGCCACACGCTCAGAACAAGCTAAAGCACGATTGATGGTCATAATCAAGGAAGCGAGTTTGATGAGTTCAATAATCATTTGGGTTGTGTAATTGTATAAAGCCACTAAATCACCTTGAGTCATAGTTCCGGATTGAATTTGAAGATAACCTGTGTAGATTAAGAAAACCGTTGCTAGATGGATGAGTAGATAAGTGACAGGATTTAAGAGAGCAGAAATGCGACCAACTTTTTCGGATAATTTTGTTAAAAGATTATTTTTATTTTGGAAGTTTTGATTGAAGGCTTCTTCTTTACAAAAAGCACGGATGACACGAACACCAGTTAGATTTTCTCTTGTGGCTTTCATCACTTCATCCAATTGAGCTTGAACTTTTTTGAAAAGAGGAATGCTAACGAACATGATCGCAAAGACGACGAAGAATAGGATGGGGATGGTAACCACAAATATCAAAGCGGCTTGGATATGGATGGTAAAAGCCATTATCATGGAACCGAACACCACAAAAGGACTTCTTAGCATCAAACGTAAAGCTAGATTCAAACCATTCTGTATAGTATTGATGTCAGAGGTTAAACGGGTGATTAAAGTGCTTTTGCCAACGTGATCTAATTCTTTATACGATAAATCTTGAATATGATTAAAAAGGGCTTGGCGGATTTGACTACAAATGCCGGCAGAAGCCTTTGCGGCAAAGTACTGAGCTAAGGTGGAAAAACCAAAGCCAATTATCGCTAAAGCAATCATTAGGAAAAAGCGGGAATAAAGGTAAGTGGATAAACCATTTTGAATACCATGATTGATCATATCCGCCACAAGGATAGGAATGAATAAGTCCATCAAGGCTTCCAGCATTTTAAATAAGGGAGCTAAAAGGATTTCTTTTTTGTATCCATGGGTATAACTGAATAATCGTTTCATAATTTTTAATTCTTTTCGTATTTAGGATATACTGAAGATACTATCCTGTAAAATATTGTTTTTATTCGTTAAGTATAGGGAAAAAATATGGAAATTAAGCAATTAGAATACTTTCGTTCAGTTGTCGAAAGTGGAACTATTTCAGCGGCCGCTAGGAAGTTAAATCTTTCTCAACCACCTTTATCCTTTCAAATGAAGAAATTAGAGGAAGAATTGGGTTTACTCTTATTTGAAAGGGGTAGAAAAGAGATTCATTTAACTGAAGCAGGTCGTCTTTTGTATCAGAAATCCGGGGATTTACTACGAAGATTAGAGGCTTTAGAGTTTGAAGTAAAAGCAACTGGTCAGCATCCGATTTTAAGAATTGGTGCTACACCAACCACCATTTCACTTTTAATCCCCATGTTAAAGAAATTTCAGAAGGAACATCCACATATTCATTATGAGTTGTGGGATGAAAATAGTTATCGTTTGAATAGTCTTTTGAAAGAAGAAATGATTGATGTGGCTTTATTGAGAAGCCCGGTTTTCTTAGAAACATTAGAGAGTCGTTTGGTTCAAAAGGAAAATATGGTTGCTGTATTTCATAAGCAATCATATTTACTTGAAAAGGCTAGTTTAACGGAGGTTAGTCAATATCCTTTAATAGTGTATCGTCGCTATCAAAATTTAATTGTGTCGGCTTTAGAAAAACGTCATTTGAAATATCAAATTATTTGCTTGTGTGATGATGGAAGAGATGCAATTGAATTTGCAAAATTGGGAAATGGAATAGCAATTGTACCGGCTTCTTTGCAGGTATCGGATAAAGAGTTACAGGTGTTACCACTGCAAGAAAAGGACTTAGAAACGGAAATATTATTAGCTTGGAACGCCAAAAATTTATCCTTAGAAACAAATTTATTTTTAAGCTATTGCGTTAGAAAAATATATGGATAAACTGGATATGTGTTACAGGAGGAAAAGGTATGGGAAGAAGAGTTGGAACGGTTTCGAGGGGTATTCGTTGTCCAATCATTCGTGAAGGGGATGACTTAGCGCAGATTGTGGTTAATTCAGTTTTAGAAGCGGCGAAAAGTGAGCCTTTCTTCGTTCGTGATTGTGATGTCATCGCAGTAACGGAATCAGTGGTCGCAAGAAGTCAGGGCAACTACGCAAGTGTTGAAGCCATTGGTCAAGATATTCGCAACAAATTGGGTTCAGAAACGATTGGGGTTATTTTCCCGATTTTGTCACGAAATCGTTTTGCGACTTGTTTGAAAGGTATCTCCTTAGCAGCGAAAAAGATTGTATTGATGTTGTCATTTCCAAGAGATGAGGTTGGTAATCAATTGTTAACCGAAGAACAATTGGATGAACATCATATTGACCCTTATCAAACGGTATTGACTTTGGAAGAATATCGCAGCTTATTTGGGGAAAATAGACATCCATTTACGGATATTGATTATGTGGATTATTATACCGAGGTAGTTCGTTCATCTGGAGCGGAAGTGGAATTTGTGTTCGCTAATCATGCGATTGAAATTTTGAACTACACAGATAAGGTTATTAATTGTGATATTCATACTCGCAAGAGAACGAAGCGTATTTTACAAGAGGCAGGTGCAACGGTTTGTTCGCTGGATGATATTTTAACTTCTTCTGTGAATGGTAGTGGTTATAATGCAAAATATGGTTTATTAGGTTCAAATAAGAGTAGGGAAGATAGGGTGAAGTTATTTCCAAATAAATGCCAAGATTTAGTAGAAGATATTCAAAAGAGTATATTAGAAAAAACAGGTAAGCATGTGGAAGTTATGGTCTATGGTGATGGGGCTTTTAAAGATCCGGTTGGTCAAATTTGGGAATTAGCCGATCCGGTGGTTTCCCCTGCTTATACAGAAGGCTTAAAAGGAACTCCTAATGAATTGAAATTGAAGTACTTAGCGGATAATGATTTCAAGGAATTGAGTGGTGAAGCTTTACGAAATGCGATTTCCGCTCGCATCCAAGAAAAAGATGACAACTTAGTTGGTCGAATGGAAACAGAGGGAACAACGCCAAGAAGATTGACAGATTTGATTGGTTCTTTATGTGACTTGACATCCGGTTCAGGCGATAAGGGAACGCCAATCGTATATATCCAAGGTTATTTCGATAATTACACCAATGAGTAATCGGAAACATAAAATAACACTTGCGTATGCCGGCATTCAGGGAAGCTATTCTATGAGTTATGCAGGCATTGGTTCTTTTGTGTCGGTGTATTTGTTGGCACAAGGCTTTTCAAATTCGGAAATTGGCTTATGTGTTAGTTTGGCGAATTTGTTGGCGGTATTTGTGCAACCGGTTTTAGCGGATTGGGCAGATCAGTCTAAGAAAGTGGAATTAACCGATATTATTTCTGGCATTGGCTTCTTTATGTTAGCTATGATTAGTGCCTTGTTTTGGACAAAAGGGCATACGCTTTTGGTGTTTGGATTATTTGTGTTAGCTTTAGCTGCTCATGGTTTATTACAACCGTTTATTAACGCCTTAAATCAGCGTTTTTCAAAGAAGGGGTATGCAATCAATTTTGGCTTATGTCGTTCAGCTGGTTCTGTTGGCTTTGCGATGGTAACGGGTTTGTTAGGACCGATTGTAACAATTTATGGGAATACTTCTATTCTTATCGCTTCCTTTGTGTGTTTGGCTTTATTATTGGTATCAAACTTTATGTGTCATAAGCTCATACGACAAGATACGAATGTTTCTTCTAATGAGGAAGCAGTAGAAGAGATTTCTTTAGGCACTTTTATCAGAAAGAATGGGTCTTTCATAATATTGAATTTAGGTGTGATGCTCGTTTTTTATCATGTGAATGCTTTAGGAGCTTTCTTGTTCCAAATGATAGAACCAATTGGTGCTGCGAAAACGGATATGGGTTTCTTATTTGCATTGATGGCAATGGTTGAGGTACCATCCATGGTCTTTTATAGTCATCTTCAAAGACGCTTTGGCTCGAAAAGGATGTTAATGGTTTCAATGCTTGGTTTTGTGGTCAAGTTTGGAATTTTCTGCTATGCAAAGGAAGTATGGATGTTGTATGTGTCACAAGCAATGCAGATGGTTGGCTATGCAATTTTCTATCCGGCAATGGTGAATTATACAGCGGAAATCATGAGTGAGAAAGAAGTGGTTAAGGGACAGGCTTTGTTTACCATTATGATGCTGATAGCTGGTGTGATTAGTAATATCACAGGTGGTTATTTCCTAGATTATTTTGGTGTTCCTTTCTTCAACGCTGTTTGTTTCATAACTTGTGTTGTAGGTGCTGTTTTAGTTTGTATGATGGTACAAAAAATTGAAATTCCAAGTGAATAGTCGCTTGGAATTTTTTCTATTATGGCTTTAGCTTGTTTAGTAGGCAAAGCGTACGAAATGATTTTGGACTAAAAGATGGTTAATTATTGACAACCAAACAGAAGTACGATAATCTGTAACTAATCAAAGGGATAGGTAATAACTAATAACGAATAATAGAATAGCCGAATTTAGAAAACCATTAGGTTTGTCACAACATAGATTAGCAAAATTAGTAGGTTTAAAGTGCCACTCTATAATAGCGTATGAAAATCAGACGAAGATACCTGATTTAAAAATCACGTATGAAATAAGTGAAATTTTGAGAAAGGACATAAAAGAAGTATTTATATTTGAATGAATAGAGAAAAGAGGGAGGAGGACGTATGTTGATGTATAATTTAAGCAGGTATAGGAACGGAGATATTTTAGTAACGTATAGTTTTTCATCTTTTGGAATTCATATAGCTGCTACAGGACATGCAGCAATTGTTCATACAGATAGTAGTAAAACGATTGAATCTATGCCTGCTTGGTTTGATACTTCTAAAAAAGATGGTGTTTGGTTTTATACAAATAATTGGAAATCAAGACCGCGTGTCTATGGTGTTAGGGTAAAAGGTGCCGGTAGTTCACATTATACAAATGTTGCTAGATATGCTATTCGACAGGCAAATCTCAGAAAAAAATACAATTTAAACTTTTTTGATAAAGGGACAACTAAAAGTTTTTATTGCTCTCAATTGGTTTGGAGAGCATGGAAAAATCAAGGGTTTGATATAGATAGAATGAATTTAGGAGATTGGGAACCTGTTTCTCCAGCTGAGTTGGTTGGAGGGGGTAATACATATGTCTTCTATCAAAAAAATTAGAATATCTATATTATCATTTTTACTTTTTTTAGTATCATGTACACCAAAAAATGATATGACACCAAAAACAGTAGAGAATAGTACATATGCAGTGTCTTTATCTAAGACAATGTACCCAGAGTCAAAGGTAGTGTTTTTAAGTGATAATGGAGATGTCATTGGTTCAAAAAAATATAACGGTAATTCCATTTATACAATTAATAAATGGGATGAGGATATTTATTTACACTCATCGAGAAAAAATGAACATTTTAAATTATCAAAAAATGGAGTTTTTCAAGAATTTAAATTGAGTTTAAATAATGTTCAGCACCCTGGATATGGAGTTTGGGTAGTTGAAAAAGGGAAACAGTCACTTATTGAATCAGTTAATGGTGGATTTAATGATGATGCAGAATATCAATCGGGTATAGTATATACGAAAAATAGTGATAGAGTATCTATTTCATTAAAGAATCAGACGATTTCAGGTGTTACCGAAAAAGATAATAAGATATTTGTTTCTACTGTTGATCAAAAACTAGAAACATCTAAATTAGTTATTGTAAACAGAAATTCTGATACCATAGATAAGGAATTGGCGTTAAAAAAAACATACTATGTTAGAAGTGGTGTGATGCATTTCATTCATGATAAATTGGTATCTTATGGTGATAATAAAGGATTTTTTAATTACTCAAACAAAAACAATTCTGGTGTCATAGCGATTTCTTTAATTGACTATAGTTATAGAACGTTCGATTTACCAGATGAGGAGCTGATTGAGTTTATGTACACATATGATTCTAAAATATTTGTTGTGACTAATTCAGGTAAATTATATGTTCTTTCAGAGGATATGCATCTGATTGAAGATAAAAAGATTGAACAACAACATATTTTAAAGATTATTAAATATGACGAGTCTTTTTTTATCAAAAAGGTTATTAATGACGGCGATTTAATTCATGTTGTAAAGAGAAATCTTGACTTTGGTAACCCAGACAATATCGGAGATATTTATGTTGTTAGGAAAAAAGATTTATCTTTAATCAAAGAAGTAAACTTAAACATTAAAAATAATAATGTTTGGTATGATGCATTTGATATTACACTAATAAAATAAGCTGTCATGTCTATTTTAAGTAGCATAAGATTTTGAAATGCAATTTAAAAAATTGCCTCTTCGTTAAATGATGTTTATGGAGAGAAATAGTGAGTATAATAGAAAGAAACCTATCTAAGCAGAAATGCTCGGATAGATTTTTATGGCTTTAGCTTGTTGAGGACGCAAAGCGTACGAAATGATTTG
The DNA here is from genome assembly GCF_019798045.1 of Bulleidia sp. zg-1013. Classification (NCBI taxonomy): domain Bacteria; kingdom Bacillati; phylum Bacillota; class Erysipelotrichia; order Erysipelotrichales; family Erysipelotrichaceae; genus Bulleidia; species Bulleidia sp. zg-1013. The sequence goes on along the minus strand of NZ_JAGXEX010000007.1, from coordinate 62,603 downwards.
TTTGTTTGCTCTAGTGCCACCAAAGTTATTGGGAATGGATGGAGTTTGGCTATCCTTCTTATTTGCGGAACTAGGAACCTGCTTGATTAGTTATATTTGGATACGTAAGTCTTATCAGAGTAAACTATTTGACACAATCAATTAGTTAGAAGTAGGATAATCACCGGAAAAGAGGTAATTATGGACTTAAAAGATAAATTGATTGCTTTAATGCCGGAAGAAGAGATTAAGAAAATTCCTTTCTTTGTGCGTGGACATGCGACAGGAGCTACCGCAGATAAAATTATGGATGAACATCCTGACTTAATGGAGAAGTTCAATGTTGAAAATCCAAGTGAAGAAGTTATCGTTGAAATTAAGAAGATAATTTCTACTATCTTTGATAAGAAGATGAAGAAACATGGTTTCAAATGAAAGGTTCACTTCCGAGAGGTGAACCTTTTTTAATGATGACGCCAATTGATTTCCCAGGACATATCTCCATCTTTGTATACACGCGTTACTCTTGGTGTGATTAGAGAAATAATTTCATAAGAAATGGTATGTGTTTCCAAAGCCATTTGATTTAAAGAAATATGAGGACCAAAGATTTCAACCGTATCTTCCAACGAAATCTTTTTTTCTAGTTTTACCATACATTGATCCATACAAATACGCCCAACAAGAGTACCATATTGACCATTCACATATACCTTTCTTCCTTGATTGATACGCAATAGACCATCCGCATAACCGATTGGTAAAGTCGCAATAACCTCATCTTTTTCAGCGGTATAAGTAGCACCATAACCAATGGTCTCACCAGCTCGAACGATTTTAACCATAATAGGTTTGGTGTACAAGGAAAGAGCTTCTTGTAAGCCATTATGATAAGCACTGTACCCATAAAGACCAATACCAACTCGTACCATATTTGTTAAATCATCTTTAAAGTACAACGAAGCGTCTGAATTATCAGCATGAATGTAGCTGAAAGGATGCTCTAACTTAGTCACAATTTCTTTGAAATCATGGAATTGACGAGCGGTATTTTCCTTATCACTATCCGATAGGTAATAATGGGTAAAGATACCCTCTATTTGAGCCTTCTTATCTTGTAAGCTTAGTAAGGCAGCTTTTGTTTCAAAAAAGCTGGAAAAACCGATGCGGTTCATACCGGTATTCAGTTTAAGATGGATCCTCAAACCGGTTAAATCATGTTGTGAGAATTCTTTGACCCATTCATTTGAATAGGCTGTGACAGTAATGTGATTTTGGATCAGAACCTCTAAGTCTTCAACGTTGCTTCCTCCAAGGACTAGGATTTTTCCTTGAAAACCATGCTTTCGTAGAACAAGGGCTTCATCTACGGAAGAAACACCGATGAAACGAATACCAATATCAGCTAGTGTTTTCACTAATTGAACATCACCACATCCATAAGCATTGGCTTTTAAAATAGCCATAACTTCTTTTTGTTGAAAAGATTGAACTTGTTGAATGTTGTGTTTGATTTTTCCTAAATCAATTTCAAACCAGGTTTGACGGTGCATCTTTTTTCTCCTTAGAATAATACGGAATAGTAATAAGCTTCATAAATAGTACTAACGCGTATTAAAAGACCAATTAAAGCATTTAAATTGGCGGTTAGCGAGAAAACTTCTAAACGAATAAACCGGGAAAGAAGAGTTAAGCTTGTCAGGATATGAAGGGCGTAGTTTCCATATAGAAGAAGTGCGTCACCAACTAAGATCGTGATTAGCATTAAAACGGCTCCTAAAATGGAGAATTTTTTTGTAACTCCACGACCAACTTTCTTTAGCAATAAAGCAATTGTATACGCAATCACAACATAAAATATATCCAAGCGGAAAGCAAACCACTTAGACACAAGATAGAATAAGTATCCAAATAAAATGGATGCAGGCAAACCAACAAGGATAGAAAGAAAGAAACGCTTGTTTTCGTCTTGGGTATTTAAGTTATAGATACGCATACGTACCTCCTTATTTTTTATATATGCCTATATGGTATCACAATCCCTTTGTCTAAAAAATGAAATCATTTCAAGGAAATTGTAAAATCCTGTACCTTATTTATAAACTTAAGAAATATTTGAGTATTCTTCCAGATTTATTAACGAATGAATAGATTGATATTATTTTAGGTAAATTTCAATAATTAACCATAAAGCCCTTTGAAATACAAGATTTTCAGAGAGTGGTTTTGACAAAGTAAAGGGAATACAGCTTTTCTTTCAAGACATGGTAAATGATGGTGTAATTTTTATGAAACAGCTAAGAACACTCTTGATTTTAGTCATGAGATGAATCGACTTCAGTTGTTGCCTAACTTTTGTTAGGTAAACAACGTTACTATTGGATCATGCTAATGCACATGTCACAATGATAACGAGGTGTTATCCATGTCAGAAATTTATCACGGTAGAGGCTATGTTTATTCCATTCAGGATTCTATTGTCTGGTGTGTTTAAGTATAGGCATAAGCTTGTTGTACGCTCAGATAGGACCAAGACCTATAAAGGTTGCAAGAAAAATTGCTAGGTGATAGTATGTTGTTACAATACTAGATGTGAAGAAATTTTATCGGAGGACAATAAAAATGCTAAAAGAACAAGATATTCAACAATACCTCAATGAGAAAGAGAGTACATTTAAGGAGAATGCCTCTATTATTGGTATTATCCTTCCTAGTAAATTTACATATGCTCTCGGTCCGGTTGCAACTGCTCTTTCAGTGCAATATTACGCAATGAATTTTAACGATAGCGGTATTGCTATTATCGGTTTAAATAATGTAACGGGCAAATTGGAAAATGAAGCATTCCTTTTCGTACCAAAGGAAGAAGTAACGAGTGTTAAATTCAACAAAAAATTAATGTCTTATGAATTAGAAATTAGTACATCAAAAGGAACATTGGCTTTTAAAGTGAATAAAATAATGGTTGGTGCTTCATGGCATAAAGAAAATCTAGCAACAATTTTAAAGAGTTTATAAGTTTTTCAAAAAATCATATCTATGCGTACAAAGCTGTTAGTTTTAGAGTTGACTGCTTAATAAGACATTATTTAGTTGTGAATGATGTCTTTTTAGTATTATTTATAGTTACACCAAGGCTCATCAAGTACAACTTTCAAAGAAAAAGTATTCACTCACAGAGTATTCCAAAATCATAAAAAAACCGTTTCAAGAAACGGTAAAGTAGCGTCCTCGATGAGATTCGAACTCACGACCTACCGCTTAGGAGGCGATTGCTCTATCCAACTGAGCTACGAGGACATCCCTCAAGATTATACCATTATAAAAAAGAAAGTTAGATAATATTTCACAATTCTTTCACAATATTACCATTGTATCTTCACATTGCTTGCGTATATTATAGCTGTCTTAGCAAGAAGACAAAAAGAAATAGAATGATTTCTTTTCCCTCCCAGAAATAGATAAAAGGAAAAGTGCTTGTTTCAGCAAGCTCTTTTTCTTTGTTCTTTTTTGGTATAATGAAATACGAGGAGGGGTGATGGATGAAAACAATTGATATAAAAGTTGAACAAGGTATTTTGCGTGGTGAACAAAAGGGAAGCCAAATGATTTTTAAGGGCATTCCTTATGCGAAACCGCCAATTCAAGATAACCGTTTTAAGTCACCTCAAGCGATGTCCCATTGGATTGGTGTGCGCGATGCATTGGAATTTGGACCGATTTGCCCGCAAATGGATTTAAAGAAATTGGAAATCTATGGGAAAGAATTTTATGCTGGCGAACAACCAAAACAATCAGAAGATTGTTTGTATTTAAATATCTGGGCACCAACGGATTATCAAGGTAAAAAATACCCGGTTGTTTTGTGGATTCATGGTGGTTCTTTTGACCACGGTTACGGTTTTGAGTTGCCGATGGATGGTAAAAATTATGCCATTCGAGAAGTTATTTTGGTAACCATGAACTATCGAGTTGGTGCTTTTGGTTTTATGGCTAGTCCTGAGCTAACAAGAGATGATCCATTGCATTCAATTTCCAACTTAGGCTTGTTGGATATGATTTCAGCATTGCGTTGGGTAAGAAGAAACATTGATGCCTTTGGTGGGGATTCAGATCGAATTACATTAATGGGACAAAGTGCTGGTGCAATTGCTTGTCAGATATTATTAGCTTCGCCTTTAACAAGAGGCATGGTTTCATCTGTGATTTTACAATCAGGAGCCGGCATTAATGATGGTATGAAACGTCTTCAAACCAAGCAGGAAGCTTATAAGACCGGCAAGAAAATGATGGATCTTTTAAAAGTTCATAATTTAAAGGAACTCCGTAAAGTATCAACACAAAAAATCTTAGCCACTTATGAAAAATTGTATGGGGAAGATAATGAACTTGTTTTTTTACCAACCTTGGATCATTTAGTGATTGAAAAAGAGTTGGATGAGGCATTCACAAAACAAGAAATTATGAATGTGCCAATTTTAATCGGTATGACCGATGATGATTTAGGGGTGAAAGAAGGAAAAGGAGCGAAATCTTCTTTCTTATACGAAGGTATTTTGAACCTTGTAGAAACAAGAAAAGATCAAGAACCTGTATATATGTATATCTTTAAGAAGAAGTTACCGGGAGATGAAGTTGGTGCTTTCCATTCGAGTGAATTATGGTTTACTTTTGGAACATTAGAAAAATGTTGGCGTCCTTTTGATCGAAGAGATTATCGTTTACGGGATGTGATTTTGGATCAATGGACCAACTTTATTAAGAAAGGTAATCCGGAAGGAGGTTGGAAGGCTTATCGACAGGATGAACCATTTATCCGCGTGATTGTTTAGGACCAAAGAGTCCTTTTTATGTTGGTGAAATAAAAGAAAAGCTAACCCATAGGATTAGCTAAAATATACAAATTCATCTCTAGGCGGATTGTAGAATTGAACGCGTTCTGCTTTTAAAATTAATGTCTTTTGACCTTGATCTAATTCTAAACCGGTTAGTTGACCTTCAACTTCAATCCAATCGCCTAAATTCATTTCATCAATGCGAACACCAGTTACAGTTAAACCACATAAATTCGTATCATTTTCACAACAGACCATAGCTTGTCGACCAAAGATAAAGGATTGTTTATAACCAGGTAATTCTTGAGCAAACTTGCCACGAAGAATAATGGATTTCCCCTCATAGTCATCCGGATGTTCCGAAGCATCCATATACCATAAACCATAATCATCGTCTTTGATGTCTAATAAGGGTGCCTTCTTATCAAAAGGAAGAGTTCCTTCTTTTAAAGTGGCTGGTTGACCAAACTCAGCTTCATAATAAATAGTCGCTCTTGGATTGATAGCTTTGATATTACCTCGTAACACAGCAGCTTTCGTGTCTTCTCGACATCGATTGCAAATCACCACATCAGAGAAACGAAGTTGTTCAAATAAGACGGAACGCATTGCATTGATGTATAACTCAAAAGTTTGTGCATCCACAGTTGTCAATAATTGAACAATTAACCATTCATTTGGAAGATGAGCAATCAAAGGTTCTAGTGATTGCATGCCATTACACTCAATGAACACTTGGTTTGGTTGATAATCCTGTTGAAGAGAAGCGGCTAACTCGGCACTCATCTCATCATGTTTTTCTAAGGTAACCAAATCAATTCCGCGTTCTTTTAGGAAGTCTTCTTCATAGTCAACCTCACCTTGTTCAAAGCGAATGAGCAAAGTATGAGCCACCCCCTCCATAAAATTACTATCTTGAAACGTATCCTTGATTAAAGTGGTTTTCCCGGAATCTAGGAAACCGGAGAACAAATAAACCGGAACAGACATTAGTGAACCTTAAAGATTTCTTTCATCTTTTCCACGTCAACATTGGTACCAATCACTGTAACTAAACCGGTGTAAGCAGGCTTTCCTTCACGAATATCTGTAGAACCCGGTACATAATCAAAGAAGAACCAATTTCCTTTATGATCTTGTACAATACCTTTGGCTCTAAGGATTGTTTCCGGTAATCGAGCTAGGACTTCATCTAATTCAGACTTGGAATAACGCTGGATGGTTTCAATTCCAATGGTATCGAAAACTTCATCCGCATCTAAGCCATTATGGTGATGATGGTGTTGTTCTTCTTTAGCGCCAATATGAATACGATTGCCTTCACTTAGACCTTCATTAGCTTTTTCAATCGCTTCTTGTTTTTCATTGTGTTCATGATGGTGACAACATTCATGTTCGTGTTCGTGGTCATGATGACAACCGCATTCATGGTCATGGTTGTGCTTATGTTCATGATGATGTTCTTCTAGCCAAAATCGGTTAAAAGATACAGGCGTTTTTGAATGAATCATGGCATCGTATAAGTCCTCTCCGGAAATATCGGACCAGGGGGTTGTGACAACACGAACATCCTTATTCAATTCATGAATCATATTTAAGACGGCTTCTAATTTTTCTTGTTCAATTTCTTGTGTACGAGATAGGATTACACAATTTGCGTTTTGAATCTGATCATTAAAGAATTCACCAAAATTCTTGTGGTACATCAAAGCTCTATCAGCATCAACCACAGTGCTTTGAGTATGAACTTCTAAGTCCTCCACCGAAGCTACTAAACTAAGAATATCGGATAACTTGCCAACACCGGATGGTTCAATTAGAAGAACATCAGGATGGTATTCTTCAACAACTTTCATTAAAGCTAAACGGAAGTCTCCTTGTAAAGTACAACAGATACAACCACTATTAATCTCATTAACAACGATACCTGCTTCTTTTAAGAAGGAGCCGTCAATGCCAATTTCACCAAACTCATTTTCAATTAAAACGACTTTTTTATCTTTGTATACTTCCGCTAATAATTTTTGAATTAACGTGGTTTTTCCGGCGCCTAGAAAGCCGGAAATTAAATCTACTTTTATCATGCCAACCTCTTTTCTGGTTAGATTATAGAACAAAAAAAGAAAAATCATTCAAAATTAGCCCTAAAAACAAAACACTGGAAAGAATTTTAAATAGTAATTAGAAAAAGAAAGGACTACTAATCTAATAAATTCATGCATGCAGTCAAGTATTTATTCCAGACATTACATTTTAAGTATCAAGCCAATAAAAAACCTGCTCAATAGCAGGTTCATTGAATGCACCGAACAAGACTTGAACTTGCACGAGTTTCCTCATACGCCCCTCAAGCGTACGTGTCTACCATTCCACCACCGGTGCAGTATAATCATTATAACAAGCTCTTCTTAAATTGAAAATGGAAAAGTAGTGCTACACTTGTATTTCAAGCTAAATACGACTAAAATTATAAGGCTTTTATTATAAGGAAGAGGGGTAAACGGATGGATTATAAAAAGATTATTAACATCGCAGTCATTGCACACGTCGATGCCGGTAAATCAACACTTGTGGATGCGTTCTTACACCAAAGTCATATCTTCCGTGACAATGAAGAAGTTGCGGATTTAATCATGGACTCCAATGATTTGGAACGTGAAAGAGGAATTACCATTTATTCTAAGAACTGCTCCGTTACCTACAAAGACTACAAAATCAATATTGTTGATACACCGGGTCATGCTGATTTCTCTTCCGAAGTAGAACGTATCATTAAAACTGTTGATACTGTTATTTTATTGGTGGATTCAGCAGAAGGACCAATGCCACAAACCCGCTTTGTTTTGCAAAAGAGCTTAGAATGTGGTTTAAAGCCCATTTTATTAATCAATAAATTAGATAAAGCTGAGGCTAGAGTAGATGAAGTGATTGATGAAGTATATGATTTGTTCTTGGAGTTGGATGCTAGTGATGATCAATTGGATTTCCCAATTCTATACGGTATTGCTCGTGAAGGTATTGTTCGCTATGAAAAGCAAGATACCAATACAGACATCGTTCCTTTATTTGAAACCATCATTCACCACACGCAAGCCTATCCAAACTTAATGGAAGAACCTCTTCAAATGCAGGTATCAGCTTTAGCTTATGATGATTACATTGGTCGACTGGGTATTGGTCGTGTTTATAAAGGGACATTGAAGGCTTCATCACCGGTAACTATCGTTAATGCGAATGGAACAGTAAAGAATGGCAAAACCAATCAAATCTTTGTTTACAAAGGACTAAGTCGTGTTGTTCAGGACGAAATTCAATGTGGTGAAATTTGCATGATTTCCGGTATTCCGGACATCAATATTGGGGATACATTATGTCCAATTGGTGCACCGGATCCAATGCCGGAATTAAAGATTGAAGAACCAACCTTGTCGATGAATTTTATGGTCAATGACTCTCCATTTGCCGGGCAAGAAGGCAAGTTTGTGACATCACGTAACATCCGTGAACGCTTAGAAAAAGAATTGGAAGTCAATGTTGGTTTACGTGTGGAAGATACGGACTCAACGGATACCTTCAAGGTTTCAGGGCGTGGTGAATTACATTTAACCATTCTTCTTGAACAAATGCGTCGTGAAGGATATGAAATTGCGGTTTCTCGTCCGGAAGTTATTTTAAAGAAAGAAGATGGGCATACGCTAGAACCGATTGAAGAAGTCGTGATTGATGTGCCTACAGAATATTCGGGTTCTGTTATTTCGAGCTTGAACTTGCGAAAGGGACTTATGCAGAATATGGAAGATATTGGTACTTATACCCGCATCACCTATTCAGTACCAACGCGTGGTTTAATTGGTTTCCGTTCTGATTTTATTAATATGACCCATGGGGAAGGAACGTTGGTACAACGTCTTTCGGGATATGAAGCCTACAAGGGCGAAATTCCACAACGTGAAAATGGGGCTTTGATTTCCACCGACACAGGTGGAGCGATGACCTATGCTCTATGGAACATCCAAGAAAGAGGGCAGTTATTCATTGGTGCTCAAACACCGGTGTATGAAGGAATGATTATTGGTGTATCGGCTAAGAATATGGATATGGGTGTGAATCCATTGAAGAATAAGAAGATGACAGCTGTTCGTTCAACCGGTAATGATGAAGCGATGAAGCTTGTTCCACCACGTCAATTAACACTTGAAACAGCGATTGAATTTATCAATGATGATGAATTGGTTGAAATTACACCTGAAAATATTCGTATCCGTAAGAAATGGTTGACGGAGATTGACCGTCGCCGTCATGCGCGCGATATCGGTCGTATCGAAAGAGAAGAAAAATAACAATATTCTAAAAGCTCCGGTGGGAGCTTTTTTCATAATCGTGATAAAATTAGATTGGTTCTATAAAAGGGAGATTGTTCAATGACAGCTTTAGAAAGATTTATTCGTTATATTACTATTCCCAGCACATCCAATCCTAAAAATGAAGGAGTAACACCTTCTTCGGATATTCAATGGGATATGGCACGTCAATTAGAAAAGGATTTAAAGGAAATTGGTTTAAGTCATATTCGCGTTGAAGAGCATTGTTATGTTTATGCGGAATTAGAAGCAAATATAGACAAAAAAGTGCCAAGTGTGGGTTTTATTGCTCACATGGATACCGCCGCTGATTTTAATGGTCATAATATTCAACCAAGAGTGATTGAAAACTATGATGGCGGTGTCATTGTGTTAAATGAAAAACGTAGTTTGTTACCAAAGGATTATCCAGCTTTAACAAGAAAAGTTGGTAAGACATTAGTGGTAACGGATGGTCATTCTTTGTTGGGTGCTGATGATAAAGCAGGTGTAACTGCCATTATGGAAGCGATGAAATATTTGGTGGAACATCCGGAAATCAAGCATGGTAAGATTTGCGTTGGCTTTACACCAGATGAAGAAATTGGTAATGGACCAAAGTACTTTGATGTTAAAAACTTTGGTGCTGATTTTGCCTATACGATTGATGGTGGCGAAATTCAAGAATTAGAAGATGAAAACTTCAATGCGACTAGTGCCATGGTTAAGATTAGTGGTAATTCCATTCACCCCGGCAGTGCTAAAAATCGGATGATTAATGCCGCGAAACAAGCTTGTGTTTTTCAAACGATGATACCAGATGCTTTAAGTCCTGAACACACGGAATTAAGAGAAGGATTTATCCACTTAATTGAAGTGAAAGGAAACACTGTTGCAGCAAGTCTCGAATACATCTTACGTGACCATGATTTTGATAAATTGCAAGCACAAAAAGAACTATTAAAGTCGGCTTCCAACTTGCTTAATAAACAAGTTGGACAAGAAATTTGTTCAGTAGAATTTGTGGATTCATATCGCAATATGAAAGCGGTACTGGATAAGCGGCCGGAAGTGGTTGATGTTGCTGAAAAAGCAATGAAAAAATTAGGTATCCCTGTTGTGCGTACAGCCATTCGTGGCGGTACAGATGGAGCTCAATTGAGTTTCATGGGCTTACCTTGTCCAAATCTTGGAGCCGGGGGAGCGAATTTCCATGGACCTTATGAATACTTAGTTTTAGATGAAATGTTAGAAGCAATTGAAGTGATGATTCAAATTGTGAAAGAGGTGGTAGAACTATGATTGGTACCTGCACTTTAAAGCCATCTTTAGATTATTATTTAGAGTTTGAAAAGGAAATTGAACAGGGTAAAACAAACCGCTCCGGTTTGGAATATTACGAAGCTGGTGGAAAGGGGGTCAATGTGTCGATTGTTTTGAATAATCTACATATTCCCAGCCGTGCTTTTGGATTTTTAGGTGGTTTTACGAAAGATTTCTATATTTCTTTATTACAAAAATACGAACTCATTCGACCTTCTTTTGTTTATACAGAAGGGATGACTCGTATTAATGTGAAAGCTCATGCTCCAACGCATACCAATTACAATGCGGCAGGTCCTTATATTACACATGAGGATATGAAAAAACTGGCAGAAAAGGTTTTTTCTCTTTATGAGGGAGATTATTTTGTGCTGGCCGGTTCAACTCCTGATTATTTAGTAAAAGATGTGATTGGTATTTTACGCAATGGTGCTGAGGATGGAGTGGAGCTTGTCTTGGATGATTGTGATGTGACCGTTTTAAATGAAGCTTTAGTACTCAAGCCATTTCTAGTGAAATTCAATTTAGAAGATTACCGAGAAGAAGTGGGAAAACAAGTTAGTCGTCATGAATTATTGGCGTATGGTAAGTCTTTATTAGGCAAAGGGGCTCGTCATGTGATCATCTTAGAAAGTAAAACGAATGCGTTTTATATGAGTGAAGAGGGTTACTTTGAGGCACCCTTAAGTGATGGCGATCAACAGGTCAACACGGTTGGTGTGGGTGATTCTATTGTGGCCGGCTTTTTAATGAATTACCAGCGTTCTTATAATGGCATGGAAAGCTTTCGTTTTGCGGCAAGTTGCGGGTCAGCAACGGCTTATTCTAAAGGTTTAGCAACGATGGAACGTATCAATCAACAATTTGAAAGTATCGAAGTAAAGAGGTTAGAAGATGAAAAAGAGTAGTTTGGTTATTTTGTTAGCCGTCTGTTTAAGTGCTTGTTCAATGAATAAGGGCTATCAAGAGCCGAAGGTAGATACACCTTTGAAGATAGAATCCTCAGTTTCTTTAAAAGGAGATAATTTAGATGCAAAGGCTTATGCGAAATTACCGGGGAAATTAGGCTCTTTTCAAAAGGTAAGTTTTCAACAAGCTTTGAAATTCATACAAGATAAAGGAACAGGCATGTTTTATTTTGGTAAAGTGGATAGTCTTTATGAGCAAGCAATTCTTCCCGAGTTAAATGAAGCAATGAAAAGAAGTAATGTGAGTGTGTATTACATTAGTACCAATGAAGAAGTAAAGGAAAAGGATTATCAAGAAATGGTAAAGCTTTTGGCTTCTTCTCTAAAGAAAGATAAGAAAGGAAATCTTATTTTCTTAACACCTTTTGTGGTTTCTGTGAAACAGGGAAAAGTTGTGGATAGTCAAATTTCTTTGAAGAATAATCAAATAATTAAGGACGAAAAAGATACTTTGAGTAATGATGTGAAAAAGGAAATGCAAAATCGTTATTTAGAAATGTTTAAAAAGATTGCGTCTTAGTGGAAGGAGATAAAACACATGAAGAGAAGTATTGCGGTTTTATTGACGATGGTACTATTAGTAGGTTGTTCCAATCCATATCAAGAGCCAAAGATGGACCAAAAGATTGTGGTTGCTTATAAACTGGAATTGAAGTCTAATAAAGCGGATATGAGTGGCTATAAATGGATTCGTGGTAAGACAGCTGATTTTAGAGAGGTTAGTACACAAGAAGCCTTGCGTTTAATCAATGAGAAAGGAACGGGTATTTTGTACTTTGGTTATACAGATTGCCAATTCTGTGCTCGGGCTGTTCCGGAATTGAATGAAGCGATGAAGAGAACGGGAGTGTCGGTTTATTATGTAGATACCACAAAGGCTAATGTGCTGGATATCAATGCCTTATTAGCAAAATTCGCGGCAATTTTGAGTGAAACAGGGGATAACACAGATGGCTTTTATGTACCATTGGTGGTCGCAATACGGGATGGAATCCCTGTTGCAGAGCATACCACTTTGTTGAAAAATTATGAGATAAAAGATGAAAAAGCACAGATGAGTGAGGAACAAAAGAAAGAACTTCAAAATATTTATATTAATATTTTTCAAAAAATTGCGAAAAAATAGATAGTATAAATAATTGTTAAAAGGAAGAAGTCGATGAGTCTTCGTTAAATTAATTCATTCATTTAAGAGTAACTTTTCCCTTTTACTGTAGTTATTTCTAATTTGATGATGAGGCTTTATCACTTTGAAATCATGGATGATGCCGATCGTTGTCGTAAAAGATTTAGTTGGGATAATCATTTTTTATGGGTGATTTTTAGTTATATAATGAAAATATGGAAAATATAGTGTACCGGAATGGTGATGGAGAAATTCAAATCCAACTAGAATCCATTGAAGATAGTGGCCGGTTTCGTCGGGAACGATGCTACTCTTTTTCCATTCTTCACCAAGGTATCTATGTAGGCTATGTGGATTATCGAAGCGGTCCTTATGAAATTATGTATTATGCGGGAAATATTGGCTATCGCATCAATTTTCAACACCGCGGTCATCATTATGCCTTAAAGGCAACCCGTCTTTTACTTGAATTTTTAATAGAATATGAACTAGCGTGCTCTGTTTTCATTACCTGTAGTCCAGATAATATTCCTTCTCGTAAAACCATTGAAAAATTATCAGCTCGTTTCTTAGAAGAAGTGGATGTTCCTAGAAAGCACTGGCTATACAAACGTGGTGAAAAAAGAAAGCTAATTTATGAAATAAATTTGGTATAATAAGTTGCGTATATGCATCGTTTATTGAAGTTTCTTTCATCCAAGTTAATGTGGATTGGTCCTTTGATTCTAATCCAACTCTACCTATATCTTTCCTTCTTTGTGACGGGAAGTTTTCTCTATGGTTCTTTTGAAAGAATTTTCCGCATCAGCGCCTTAGCTTTTGCAATTTATATCATTAATCGACCAAGTGATGCTCATTATAAGATTGCTTGGTTATTAGTGCTGTTATCTTTTCCGGTAACTGGTGTAGCTATTTTCTTGTTGGCAGGGAATCGTCGTGTACCGCGTAAATTAGCTCGTGGGACGGTTAAAGCCAATCGAGCCATGAACGATTTACTTAAGCAAGATGAAAAAGTAGTTGAACAATTAAAAATTCATTATCCCGAAGAAGAACCTTTATTCCGTTTTGGACGTGATTATAGTGATTTTCCGGTTTATGAAAACACAAAAGCAACTTATTTTCCAAGTGGAGAAGTTTGGGTAAAATCCTTTTTAGAGGATTTAAAGTCGGCGAAACACTTTATCTTTTTAGAATATTACATTGTGATTGATGGTTATCTATGGGATCAGGTTGTTGCTATTTTACAAGAAAAAGTAAAAGCAGGTGTGGAAGTTAAAATTATCATGGATGACTTTGGCAGTGCTGTTTTACCGATGAGCTATGATAAGAAATTGCGTGACATCGGTATTGAAATTTATCGTTTTAATCCATTGCGACCAGCTTTATCCATTAAAATGAACAATCGTGATCATCGTAAGATTGCGGTTGTGGATAATCGTATTGCCTATACTGGCGGGGTAAACATTGCGGATGAGTACATTAATCACATTCGTCGCTTTGGCTATTGGAAAGATTCAGCCATTCGTTTAGAAGGTAAAGCGGTTTGGTCTTTAACCTGTATGTTCCTAGGCTTATGGACATACTTAAAGAAAGATAAAAATCATTTATGCTATGAAAAATATTGTTTAAAGTATGAGATAGAAAATGATGGTTTTTTCCAACCTTTTGCGGATAGTCCTACTGATGAGCAAAACCTAGGCTTGGATATACATATCAATCTCATTAACCGCGCGAAAAAGTATATTTACATTGATTCAGCTTATTTAGTGATTACAGATACCATTCGTGATTTATTGATACTAGCGGCGAAAAGGGGTGTGGATGTTCGCATTTTAACTCCCCATATTCCTGATAAAGCCTGGGTATTCCAGATCACACGAGGAAATTATGAAGCCTTAGTAAAAGCGGGGATTAAAATTTATGAATTCACACCAGGATTTAATCATGCGAAGAATATTGTTGTAGACGATTTGATAGGTTTAGTTGGAACCATCAATACCGATTATCGAAGCTATTTCTTGCACTTTGAAAATGGGGTGTTGTTTGTACATCGACCAACAGCGATAGAAATGCGAAAGAATTTTGAAGAAGCCATTGCGCAATCAGAACTCATGACAAAAGAAACATGTGAAGCAAAGGCGATTGTGCGTCTTTTCCGTGATATTTTGAATTTATTTGTACCAATGGTTTAGGAGATAGGGAATGAAAAAATTGGGATTAGTATTAGAAGGTGGGGGAATTCGGGGAGCCTATACAGCTGGAGCTTTGGCTTGGCTTCATGACCAACATATCCATTTTGACTATGGAGTTGGTATTTCCTCAGGAGCGATTTATTTAGTGCTTTATTGGGATGGTCAGGAAAAATTAGCGTATGATTTGGCGACGAAGTATTCTATTGCTCCAGAAATCGTTGGCTTAAAAGCTTTAGTAAAAGAAGGACATTATGTAGCGTATAAACGTTTATTTGAACATTATCTATGTGATGTTGGTCATTTTAATGGTAAAAATTTGGTGAAAAAAAATGCGCCTGTTGAAGTGGGTTGTTATGTCTTAGAACATGGTCAAACCGAATATTTTCCAGTGGATGAGAACTTACAGACGGTACTAGGTTCCGCTTCATTACCAATTGCCGCAAAGGTTATTGAATACCAAGGCTTACATCTATTGGATGGTGGGGTTACGAAGATGATTCCAATTGAAAGAGCGATGGAACAAGGCTGTACACATACATTAGTGATTACAACTAAGGCAAGGGATTATGTACGTAAACCAGCTAGTCTACTTGTTAAAATGTTGATGAAGGTGGTGTATCGAAGCTATCCACAAATGGCGAAGGATTATGCGCTTCGTCATATTAATTATTACAAGCAACGTCAACTGATTGATGACTATGTTAAAAAAGGGCAGGCAGTCAATATTTATCCAACCGTTAATGTGCCGGTTTCTCGTTGGAAGGGTTCGGCTGAACAAGCGAAACAGTTGTATGAATTAGGATATTCCGATATGGAAAACCGCAAGGAAGAAATCATGGAATTAATAAAAGAAGAAGACTAAGTTGCCTTCTTCTTTATGGTTTGGCTTGATGAATAATGGTATCGGATGGTTTATTTGTTTTGTCAATCCAAGGTTGAAGATAGAGCTCACTATATTCATCAAAAGTTAAAGAAGAATCTTGAATTTGTTTGGCTAAATCTTTCCCAACATAACGGAAGATAAGGTTACTGGAAGAATGCCCCGTAATCATTTCCTTACCGGCCGGATAGCGTAAAATAAAACCATATTCACGAGCACTTTCTTTTAACCAAGGAAGTGCTTTTTCTTCGTGTTTAGCGTAGGTAATCACCGCTTTCATCTGTAAGCCACTTTGGCGCTCACTATAACCGGCCTTATCCACTCGTTCACCATTTTTAAGATAAAGTTTTTCTTGACTATGATAATCTAAATAAGCGTTTGTCACAAAGAAATTGGTATTATTTTCAATGGATTTCTGTACCCACTCCACTACCGCTTCCGCCGCTTCTTTGCTCATTTTCTGTTGATTAGCCGCATAGGAAGTAGGGATACCGGTCAAATCTTTTGGTATATAGTGAGAAGAATAATAATGATTTACGTTTACAAGTGTATCCACTTGCGGATTTTTAATTTCTTTACTAATCTTATATTTCTTTCGATAACTGTGGCTTAACTGAAATTTCCCATCTATGTTTTTAGAACGGTTCTTTTCCACATCTTTTAAGTAACTAGTTTCATCCCATTGGTAGTCAAAGACCAATAAAGGGCTTAATTCTTCAAAGGAAGCTCTTTTGAAAAGATTTTCTAATTGGTCTTCTTCATAGCCTTTATCTTTTAAACGTTGGTATAGAAGAATATCTTTAGCTTGAATGGCTTTATCTTGGTAATGGGCTTTGTAGAGAGAAAAGTAAGCTGGATAAAAGGTGTTTGTGTCAATGGCTTGTCTTAAGACCACGGAATTGATGGATTTTTGAATGACCTCATCCACTTTTTTCTCTTGGCTTAAAACTTGGATTTGTTTTTTTGTATAACCAAGCTTTTCTAAGCGCTGATTTTTCTCAAGGCTAGGATGAAGAATAAGATAAGAAATGCCGACTACAAAAAGAGCACATAGGAATAGAAAACTCTTACGAATATGTCTTTTAGGCTTCTTTTTCATGATAGTACCTCCTTAAATAAAGACCAGGCTCCATTGGCTTTTGGATGCAACTCAAAACGCATTTCCTCTTTCTTAGTTGGATGGGGAAAGCTTAATTTATACGCAAATAAACAAATAGGGGCTTTAGTTGGATGGGGGTGGTAACGTTGATCGTTCACTAAAGGCCAATTCCGACTTGAAAATTGAACACGAATTTGATGCGGACGACCAGTTTCTAAAGCAATACGAACGAAAGATTTACCTTGTTTCTGGGCTAAAACTTCATAGTGCAAACGGGCATATTTCCCTTTTTTCTTATCCACGACAAAAACACGGTTTTTTTGATTGTCCTTATATAAATAATCCTCTAAAGTGTCCTCTTTTGGTAAAGAAACGCTATCGACGATTGCCAGATAACCTTTTTGGAACGTATGACAACGCAGCGCATTACTCAAACGCGAAGCGGCTTTCGAGGTCTTCGAAAAAACCATTAAACCACCAACGGGACGATCCAAACGATGCACTAAACCAATGAACACATTGCCGGGTTTATGATCTCTTACTTTAATGAATTCTTTTAAACGATTGACCATATCCTCTTCTTGTGTGTTATCTGCTTGGGATAACACATTGATTGGTTTTTCAACGACAAGAAGGTGATTGTCTTCGTAAAGAATGTTTATTTTCTCTGCCATCTTGCGTAAATTCCTGCCGGTAAAACAATATCACGAGAAGAAACAGGTAAACCCAATTCACCGGTTTCAATGTTTCCTTTTGGTAAAGGACAGGTTTTAAAGAGGTTTTCAAAGACGGTGGAAGAAAAGCCTGTGGTATAAGAATTAACTAAGAAGAAGATAGCGTCTTCATCCAAAAGCTCCAATGTTTTTTGGATGAAGATAACCACTTCCTTTTCAAATTTCCACATTTCTCCATTTGGACCACGACCATAGCTTGGTGGATCCATGAGAATACCATGGTAGGTTCGACCTCTTCTCTTTTCTCTTTCAACAAACTTCAAACAATCTTCAACAATAAAACGAATTTTATGGTTTTGAAGATGAGAAAAATCACGGTTTTCTTTTGCCCACTGAACCATCCCTTTAGACGCATCCACATGAACCACCTCACCAGCACCGGCTTCTGAGCAAACTAAGGTAGCTCCACCTGTGTACGCAAATAAATTGAGGATACGGGTTTCCTTTTGTTTACGACTTTGAATTAAATCGTGCATCCAATCCCAGTTGGCTGCTTGTTCAGGAAATAAACCGGTGTGTTTAAAACCGGTTGGTGCAACTTTAAAGCGTAGATTTTTATAATCCATTGTCCAATATTCCGGAAGCTTCTTTTTAAAATTCCAAGAGCCACCCCCCAATTTAGAACGATGATAAATCGCATCGTATCGTTGCCAATCTACCTTTGGATTTTTAGGCCAAATGGCTAATGGATCAGGTCTTCTTAAAATCACCTTTTTCCACCGCTCTAATTTTTCAAAATCTCCAGCATCTATACATTCATAATCCTGCCAATTTTCTGCTTTTTTAATCATAAAATACCTCGCCCTGATTATAACATGGACCAGTGTTTAAAATTTACAAGGTCTCTTTAAAACTTTATAATGATAGGACATAAGTTCATTAGAAAGAGGTCTTCTGTGCTAGATATACAATCCCTAAATTCGCAACAAAAAACAGCCGTGCTAGATGAACATCAGTATCTAAGAATTATTGCCGGAGCAGGTTCTGGAAAAACGCGTGTTTTAACCATGCGTATTGCGTATTTGATGGAAGAAAAGAAAGTTTGGCCGCATAAGATATTGGCGATTACCTTTACGAATAAGGCGGCTAGAGAAATGGAAAGTCGTGTTTTGAAGATGATGAAAGAAGAAGGTACAAAGCCAACCATTTGCACCATTCACTCTTTGTGTGTGCGTATTCTTCGTCAAGAAATTGAAGCAATGGGTTACCCTAAGAACTTCACCGTTTTAGATACGGAAGACCAAAAAGCCATCTTGAAGGAATATTATAAAGAACATTCTATTGATAAAAATGAGATTTCCTTTGCGCATGCTTTGAATTATATTTCCAACAATAAAGCAGAGAATGTTAGCGTGGAAGAAGCGAATAAAATAGCTGATTTTTCTTCATTAGAAAAGAAGAAGGTTCAAATTTATGAGTACTATCTTCGTCGCCAAAAGGAACTGTTCGCATTGGATTTTGATGATTTAATTCTCTGGACCGTTCGTATGTTTGATCAATACGATGTCATCTTACAAAAGTGGCAACGCTATTTCCATTATATTTTAGTGGATGAGTTTCAAGACATTGACCGTATTCAATATAAACTCATTAAACAATTGGCTGGAAAAGACAATTCTTTACTTGTGGTGGGTGATCCTGATCAAACCATTTACACATGGCGTGGAGCTGATGTGCGGATTATTGTAAATTTTGAAAAAGATTTCCCGGATGCACAAACGATTTTATTAACACAAAATTACCGTAGCACGAATGCAATTTTAAATGGGGCTAACTCGGTGATTAAAAATAATAAACAACGCGTGGATAAAGAATTATTTACCGATAATCAATCCAAAGAAAAAATCTACCATTTTTCAGCTGTGAGTGATGAATACCAGGCGACTTGGATTGCTCAAAAAATGAAGTCGATTCGTTTGCAAACAGGGACGTATTCAGAAATTGCGGTTTTATATCGAGCAAATTATTTATCCCGTTCTTTGGAAAAAGCTTTAATGGATGAAAGAATTCCATACATCATCTATGGTGGCTTACGTTTCTTTGAACGCCAGGTTGTTAAGGATGCTTTATCATATTTACGATTGATTGTTAGCGGAGATGATTTATCTTTAAATCGCATTTTAAATCGACCAAAGCGTGGCTTAGGATCAAAAACCTTAGAAACCATTGCTACGCGAGCAAGAGAGTTAAATTGTAGTCAATTAGAAATTTTACAAAAAGAAAAATTATTCAAAGGAAAAACCCAAATTACCATCGACCAATTCGTACAAAAGGTAGAAAGATGGCATACACTACAGGAAAAGAAAGAAGTAAAGCTCTTGACACTTTTTGAGAGGGTGATGGATGAATCGGGCTACCGTGCTTTCTTAGAAGCTGAAAAAGATATGGATAATTTAGGTCACTTGAAATCCTTAATGGAAGATATTCAAGATTTTGAACGGTATCATCCGGAAGCTAATTTAGAGGAATACCTACAATCTGTGGCTTTATATGGGGATCGTGAAGAAACCTTAGAAAATGATTTTGTGCAACTTATGACGGTGCATGCTTCAAAGGGATTGGAATTTGATACAGTGTTTGTTTCGGATTTAAATGAAGGTGTTTTCCCATCTGAACGTTCACTTCAAGAGGGTCATCGCGGTGTGGAAGAAGAAAGACGCTTGGCGTATGTGGCTTTCACAAGAGCGCGTAAACATTTATACCTAACGGATGCGGGCGGTTATTCGTTTATGTTACAAAGAGTGAAAACACCATCCCGTTTTATTGATGAAATTGAGGAAGACTATATTGAGCATAAAGGAACGCCAAAGCTACAAACCAATCAAGAATCTTCTTTCTATGCCCGGTTCAATGAAAACCCAACTGAAAAGAGGAAAAAGTGGAAAAAAGGAGACATCATTGAACACGCTAAGTTTGGTGAGGGAGTTGTCATTCAACAAGAAGGGGAATTCGTCACCATTGCCTTTGCCTATCCTTTTGGTACCAAGCGTTTGCAAGCTTCACATCCATCTTTAAAAGTGAAGAATTTAAGGAGTTAATATGCTTGAAAGAGAAAAAATGCAATCATTAGTTCAACAACTAAATAAAGCCTCCGATGCTTATTACAATGGCAGGCAAGAAATTCTTAGTGATCAAGAATGGGATTGTTTATTTGATGAATTAAAAAAATTGGAAGAAAAGACAGGCATTATTTTAGAAGATTCTCCAACTCAAAAAGTGTCTGCGGATGAAATTGTTGGTCAAAAAGAAGCACATGAATTTCCGGCTTTGTCATTAGCGAAAACGAAAAGTATAGGTGAATTAGTTAAATGGGCGAATCATCTTCCTATTTGGATGTCTTGGAAGTTAGATGGTTTAACTTTAGTGGTGACTTATGAAAAAGGCAAGCTTTTGAAGGTTGTTACGCGTGGAGATGGGCATATTGGAACGAATATCACACATTTAGTGGATGGTTTATACGGCATTGCTAAGGAAATACGTTATAAAGGTCGCTTGATTGTTCGTGGAGAAGCTTTAATCTCTTATGCGGATTTTGAAGAGTATATTAGAGAAACCGGTGAAAATTACGCCAATCCACGAAACTTAGCTTCGGGTTCTTTAAGTTTAAAGAAAGCCTCAGAGGTCTTGGAAAGAAAAATTCATTTCCGCCCCTTCACCTTGGTTTATTGTGAAAAAGAAATGAATTCTTGGGGTGAAAGAATGGCTTTTTTAGAAGCACTTGGCTTTGATGTGGTGGAACATATTTTGATTGAAAAACCAAATGAAGAAAGTGTGCAGATGGTTTTAAATCAGTTTAGTGAAGAGGTTAAAAATCATAAAAATCCTTATCCTGTTGATGGCTTGGTGATTGCTTATGATGATATTGTCTATGCAAGCAACGGCAGTGTGACAGGTCACCATGCGACAAGGGCTGGACTGGCTTTTAAGTGGGCAGACCAATCCAAAATTTCAAAATTAGTTCGCATAGAATGGTCAAACGCAATTTCAACCATTACACCCGTAGCTATCTTTGAACCAGTAGAACTTGAAGGAACAACTGTTCAAAGAGCTTCATTAGTGAATATTTCAGAATGTGAACGATTAGGTGTTGGCTCTAGTGGAACAGAAGTGGAAGTCATCAAAGCCAATATGATTATTCCAAAGGTGATTTCAGTTGTGAAAAAAGTGGGTGAATTTGACATTCCTAAACTTTGCCCGGTTTGTCAACAGGCAACGAAGATTCATATTTCCGAAGTATCTGAAACGAAAAGCCTTAAATGTACCAATTCATCTTGCCCGGCAAAAGCTTTGAAGAAATACGTTCGTTTCGTCTCGAAACAAGGTATGGATATAGATGGAATTTCAGAAGCGACTATATCAACTTTCATTGCCCAAGGCTGGATTAAAAATTATGGAGATATTTATCGCTTAAAAGATAGAAAAGAAGAAATTGCTCAGTTAGAGGGCTTTGGTGAAAAATCAGCCGAGAATATTCTAGCCTCTTTAGAAAAAGCGAAAACCGTTCGTGCGGATAAGTTTTTGTTTGCCTTATCAATTTCTTTGGTAGGAATTGATGTAGCGAGTCGTTTACTACATGTTTATCCATTGAAAGAACTAATTTCTTTAGCTAGAGAAAAAGAAGGGGATTTTTTCTCTCACATTGATGGCATTGGTCCACAAAAATCAGAAGCCTTTGTGCGTTGGATGAAAGAAGAAGATAAGCAAAAGGAATTAGAGGATTTGTTTTCTTTTTTACAAGTGGAAGACTTACCGACTATCCATCATGATAGTGATTTAAATGGGTTAACCTTTGTGGTGACGGGAGATGTGCAACAGTTTAAAAATCGTAATGAATTAAAAGAATGGATTAGTGCAAGAGGCGGAAGGGTAGCTTCAGCCGTCAGCGGTTCAACGGACTTTTTAATTAACAACGATGTTGAGAGTTCTTCTTCTAAGAATATGAAGGCGAAAGCCCTTGGAATTCCAATTTTAAGTGAAATGGACTTTATAACTAGATTCATTGATAAATAGACCTTAAAAGGCTAGAATAATACGGTAGAAAGTAGGTATTTATGAGCGAAAATAGAAATCGTCAATACTTTAAATCTTTAGCAGAACAATTGATGTTTCAATTAAGTGATGAAGAAGCGGACGGTTTATCTGAGGACTTTAAAATCTTAGATAAACAATTAGCTTTATTAGATAAAATTGACACGAGTCATACAGAAGAAATGATTTATCCTTTGGATGTCGAAACAAGCTTCTTAAGAAAAGATGAAGTAACGCATGTGATTAGTCAAGAAGAAGCAGTAGCGAATGTTACCAAGAAGGTGGAAGGGCATTTTGTGCTTCCTAAGGTGGTGAAATAATGGCATATTCAAAAGAACAGGTTTTAGAAGCCTATGAAAAAGCGAAGGCTTCACAAGAAAAATTGAATGCAGTTATTACCTTTGTGAATCCGACTGAACAATTAGGAAATTTGGGGAATGAAGGTAAGCTATTATCAATGCCGATTGCAGTGAAGGATAATGTGAATACAAAAGGAGTTCGTACTACAGCAGGTTCGCGCATTTTAGAAAACTATGTACCAATTTATGATGCGACCATTATGAAAAAGCTAAATCAAGCCGGTGCAATTACGATTGCGAAAACATCCATGGATGAATTAGCAATGGGTGGTACCAACTTAAGTTCTTTTATTGGTCCGGCTCATAATCCTTGGGATGAAAGTCGTATTACAGGTGGTTCATCAGGTGGTTCAGCCGCTTTAGTGGCGGCAGGTGTTGTGCCGATGGCGATTGGTTCTGATACAGGTGATTCGGTTCGCAAACCGGCTTCGTATTGTGGTGTGGTTGGTGTAAAACCAACGTATGGTCGTATTAGCCGTTATGGTGTTATTCCTTACGCATCTTCTTTAGACCATGTTGGTTATTTTACAGGGAATATTGCAGATGCGGCTTTAACCCTTGAAGTATTAAGTGGTCGTGATGAAAAAGATATGACTTCTGGTTTTGAAGCTGTGGAAGAATATTCTTCTTATGTGGGTAAGGATATTCAAGCTAAAAAAATAGGGATTTTAGGCAATGTTTATCATCATATTCAAGATAAACGTATCAATGAATTGTTTGATAAAGTTGTATCCGGTTTAAAGGAAAAAGGTGCGGTTGTTGAAATGATTGAATTGGATGAAAAACTTATGGCGGCGATTTATCCAAGTTATATGATTATTGCAAACTGTGAAGCAACCTCCAATCACTCCAACTTAGATGGTATCCGTTTTGGTAATCGTAAAGAAGGTGAACACATGGAAGAAATCATGGTGAACACAAGAACAGAGGGCTTTGGTGAAAAAATTCGTAAGCGTTTTGTGGTGGGTTCGTATGGGCTTCAGGCGGATAACCAAGAACGTGTTTTCCGTAAGGCACAAAAGGTTCGTCGTCAAATTGTGGATATGTGGCGAAAGGCATTCCAAGAATACGATGCGATTATTGCCCCGGCAGCGGGAACGATTGCTCCTAAGATTGATGAAGTGGATGCGATTGATCCCTTATCCGATACTTACTTAATTTCAGAAAACTACATGGCTATTGCTAATTTTGCAGGTACACCATCCATAACACAACCAATGGGCTTTGTGGATGGAATGCCGGCGGGCATTAACTTAAATACAGATATTTGGCAAGAAGGAACAATGTTCCAGATTGGTGAAGTGATTGAGGAAATCACAGGTCTAAAAGACAATCATGCGGAGGTGAAATAATGGTATACGATGTTACGATCGGTATTGAAATTCACGTCCAATTAAAGACAAACACAAAGATGTTTTCAGGTGCACCGACTTCTTTTGGTCGCAAAGCCAATACTTGTGTTAATGAAATTGATTTAGGGCATCCAGGAACTTTGCCAGAAGTCAATCAAGAAGCGGTTCATAAAGCGATTCAAGCTTGTACGGCCTTTCATTTAACGATTGATCCATTAGTGAAGTTTGATCGTAAGAATTATTATTATTCGGATTTACCAAAGGGGTATCAGATTACCCAACAGTTTCATCCGATTGGTCGAGATGGTTATGTAGAAATTGAAAGTGATGGTCAAACGAAGAAAATCCGTATTGAACGCATTCATATGGAAGAGGATACAGCTAAGCAGTTCCACTTGACGAAGTCCTCTTTAATTGATTTCAACCGTGCGGGGACACCTTTGATTGAAATTGTATCGAGACCAGATATGAAGAATGGTCAAGAAGCTGAAGCTTATGTTGAGGCACTTCGGCAAACGCTTTATTACTTAGGTGTTTCCGATGTGAAGATGGAAGAAGGTTCCATGCGTTGTGATGTGAATATTTCTTTAGCCCCAAAAGGTTCTAAAGCTCTTGGTATGAAGAATGAAATTAAGAATATTAACTCAATTTCACATATTGGCAAGGCAGTGGAATATGAAATTCAAAGACAATCCGCCTTGCTAGATGCCGGTGAAGCGGTTCATCAAGAAACACGTCGCTTTGATGATAAGACCAATACAACCATCTCGATGCGTGTAAAAGAAGGGGTGGTGGATTATAAATATTTCCCTGAACCTAATATTTTCCCAATTCGTTTGGATCCCAAGTGGATTGAAGAAATTCAATCTAACCTACCGGAATTACCGGAAAGTCGTAAGAAACGTTACAAGCATGATTATGATTTAAATGCACATGATATTCATGTGTTGATTGCGAATAAAGAAATGTCGGATTATTTTGAAACAGTCTTGCCATACAGTGATGATCCTAAAGCGGTGTGTAACTGGTTGTTAGGGGAGATTTCAGCTTGGTTGAATAAGCATGAAACGAGCATTCAAGAAGTGCATTTACAACAACAATTATTGGCTAAATTAGTGAAGATGATTGATAAGGGAACCGTATCGAATGCCCAAGCGAAGAAACTAGTGGATGATTTGATGGCTGGTAAAGATCCGGAAGTTGTTGCCAAGGAAAAGGGACTTGTACAGGTATCGGATACAAGTGCTATTCAAGCTATGGTAGATGCGGTTTTAGAAACAAATCCACAAGCAATTGAAGATTTCTGCAATGGAAAAGATAAGGCGGTTGGTTTCTTGGTTGGTCAAGTGATGAAACAATCTCGTGGTCAAGCTAATCCACAAATGGTAAACGGTTTGGTAAAGGAAGCTTTAGAGAAAAAGCGAAACTAGTGAAACTTTTAAAAATAAGTTAAACTAAGAACGGAGAAATATAAGCATATGGCAAATCAAAAAAATAAACAAAAGAATATTCAAAAGAAAAAGGGACACACCACAGGAATTTTATTTGTGGTCTTATTGGTACTGATTCTTCTACCATTTGCGTATTTTGGTTGGACTTTTTTATCGAGTTATATGGAATCAAAATCTCCAGTCTTGGGAAATCGCTTTAAGGGGGATTTAAATCCAGCCATTCAGAAGGAACAATTATCAAAAATCGATGAAACTATTGCTAAAATTGATGGTGTTCAAGGGCGTGAGGTTCATTTAAAAACAGCAACCTTGAGAGTGTATTTGGATATGAAGGATGACACATCTGCCGATACCTTAAAGAAGAAAACAACGGAGGCTTATCAAGCTATTACAAAAGTTTTACCGGTGGAAACGTATTTTACACAAAAAGATGGTAAGAAGATGTATGATGTGGAAATTCATGCTTATAATACGAGCGATAGTACGAAAAAAGGTTTTGCGTATGTTTTAACAACGAAGAATTCTTTGATGAAGGCTCCTTCTCAACAGTTGGTTTCTAAACCAGTCAATGAGGAGGTCGCAAAGTCTTTGCGTGATGCAGTGGAAGCACGTAAAAAAGCGAAAGAGAAGAGAGAGGCTGAAAAGAAAGCAACGAACAATAAAAATGTGACAGCGGATAGTAAAGAAAAGCCTGCTCAATAGAAAAGGAAGGGGAATAATCCCCTTTTATTATCGATATGAAAAAGAATGAAGAGTATGTGGTTGAAATTAGTGGTTATACAACAGAAGGTTTTGCGGTAGCGAAACTGGATTCTTTTGTGTTGTTTATTCCCGGACTTTTAAAGGGTGAAAAGGCTAGAGTGATCTTGACCAAGGTCGAGAAAACTTATGCGTTTGCTCGGATTTCAGAAATCTTGGAAAAATCGAAGGAAAGAGTGGAGCCAAGTTGTTCCATTGCTCGTTTGTGTGGTGGTTGTCAACTGCAATTTATGTCTTATAAGGAACAGCTTTCTTTGAAACAAGAGATGGTACAAAGTCATTTTTTAAAGCACCATTTGGACTTAGGAATTATTCAAGAAATTTTACCCTCACCAAAGCAAGAGAGATACCGCAATAAAGTTCAGGTTCCTATTCAGGAAAAAGATAATCTAGCACAATTTGGTTTTTATCGGAAACATTCACATGACGTGGTTGTGTATGAAGATTGCAAGGTAGAAACAGAAGAGTCAAATCAAATTACATATTTTGTAAGAGATTTTTTAAATCAACATCATTTGGCAGATAATTTTCGGTATTTGTTTATCCGTCATGTGCATCGTAGAGATGAATTGATGGTGATGCCGATTGTACGCAAGTATCCTTTTGTTGAGGCAAGGGAACTAGGTGAAGCGTTGGTGAAAAAATTTTCAAACATTACTTCTTTTTCGTATTTATTAAATCCTAAGGAAACAAATGTCATTTTGGACGGACCTATTTTTGAAGTGATTGGTCCTTTATTCTTACAGGAATCTTTATTGGGAATGGAGTTTCAATTATCAGCTAAGGCTTTCTTTCAGGTAAATCCTTATGCGACGGAAATTTTATATACGAAGGCTTTGGAGTTGGCGGATATTTTAAGTGAAGATACGGTTGTGGATTTGTATTGTGGGACTGGGACGATTGGTATTTTGGCTTCTAGGAAGGCTAAAAAAGTAATTGGAATTGAGATTGTGCCGGAAGCGATTGAGAATGCGAAAGTAAATGCACAATTAAATCAGTGTGATAATTTGGAATTTTGGTGTATGGATGCGCAGAATGGAGCTAAGAAGATTGTTGGGAATAAGGAAAATATTGACATTGTGATTGTGGATCCGCCTCGTAAGGGTTGTTCATTAGAAACATTGAAGTCAATTGAAAAGATGAAACCTGAGAAGATGGTGTATATTTCTTGTGCCCCAAGTACTTTAGCAAGGGATTTAGAGATTTTACAGGGGATGGGATTTAAGATTAAATTAGTTCAGCCAATTGATTTATTCCCGATGACAACACATGTGGAGTGCATAGCGTTGATACAAAGAGTGAAATCGTGAAAATCCTGCATTTTAAGCGGTTTTACAAGCATTATGTCTTTAATGAAGATGGCGATGGAGGACGAAAAAAAGTCCTGAAAAATTATATTGATGTGAATGTTTGCATTGATATGGTGTGTGGAGATACAAGGAATGGATTGGAAAGTGAGGAATAAGAAATGATTAGGTGGATAATAAAAATAATCTTGTTTCCAATCAGCTTGCTGCTTAGTATTCTCACTGCATTTCTAACATTCCTGATCAGCATAGGAACAGCATTGTTATACTTGCTGATGATGTTTTGTATATTTGGAGCAATAGCATCTTTTTTGCAAAAAGAAGTTACCATTGGAATCGAAGCATTGATTATTGGATTTTTAGTTAGTCCATACGGAATACCGATGGTTGGAGCAGCCATATAAACTGCTACGCTAAAAAAGTCTGACTTTTGGGGGTCGGTAAAAAATCTAACCACCTTTTTGTTTGGAAAAAAGAAGGAGGTAAAAATGCGAATAAATGATTTTCATAACATTTTGGAGCTTGTAAAACAAGATGTGCTTCATAGTAAAGCAGAATATCTGAAGCTCTTAAAGGTTGTCGGAAACGATTAAAGATACGACTTTAGAAGTCAGTTAAGTATCTATGATAAAAATCCTGAAGCGACAGCCTGTGCCAAGTTCGACTATTGGAGAGAACGCTTTAACCGTACCATTATGCAAGGTCAAATGAACTGCACCGGCTCTTTTTTATTCATGAAGGAACGCTAATATACCCTTTCATACAGAAATTAAAATTTTAAATATTTGTCCCATAAATATAGAAATTTGTCCCGATTTGTGATATAATAATGAAAAAATAGGAGGTATGGAAATATGAAAAAACAAAATGTTTTGAATTTAATAAAATACCATGTGGAAAGGAATGAAAATTCCTTTAGGAATGAGGCGATAGCAATCGCAAGATATTTTGATAGCATAGGAGATTATCAGTTATCCGAATATATTATGGGGTTAATATCTGAATCAAATTTATATTCACCACAAAGTAGTGATTTTGAAAGTGAGTTTTTAAAACAAGTAGAAATAAGAAATTTAGAGGCTTTAAATTTACCACTTGAAATAACAGAAGATATAAAAGGTATTATTAACGCTGTAAACCATAATGTTGGTATTAATAAATTTTTATTTGAAGGATTACCGGGAAGTGGAAAAACAGAAGCAGCCAAAAATGTTGCAAGATTATTGGATAGATCTCTTTTTAGGGTGGATTTTGAAAACTTGATAGATAGCAAGTTGGGACAGACTAATAAAAACATAATAAAGGTATTTAGAGAAATAAATATGCTTCCAAATGCAAATAAGGTTGTGGTTTTATTTGATGAAATTGATGTTATTGCTTTGGATAGAATTAATTCTAATGATATTAGAGAGATGGGAAGAGTAACATCTACAATTTTAAGAGAATTAGATAGATTGACAGACCTTAATAAAGAGATTGTACTTATTGCAACAACTAATCTATATTCAAATTTTGATAAAGCCTTAATTAGGAGATTTGATGCTGTTATTAATTTCAATAGGTATAGTGATGAGGATTTAATAGAAGTTGCTGAATATTATTTTTCTTCATTTATCAAGAATTTTAAAGGAATATCCAAGGACACAAGATTATTTAAAAAAATATTGAAGATAGCAAAGAAAATACCTTATCCTGGAGAATTAAAAAACATTATAAAAACATCACTTGCATTTAGTGATGTTGGTTCTGAGTATGATTATTTGAAAAGATTGTACAATAGGTTGATAGGAAACTTGGATCAAAAGGACGTAAGCCAACTTCATGAAGAAGGCTTTACTGTAAGAGAAATAGAAAAATTAAAAGGAGAGTCTAAAAGTGCTGTATCAAGAAAGTTAAAGAAGGAGGAAGTAGGCAGTGAATAATGTCTTGGAATTAAGAGGTAAGCGCTTTGTGCAAGCCAGTAAAAATGGTATGCGTGGAGGTATAGCCATGAATGGAAAAAATGATGTTAGCACACAGCATTTGTTAAGGTTAAAATCTCAGTTAAGCCAAATTAAAGAATTTTGGGATAAAGAAACAAAGCCGTTTGAAGGAATTTTAATTAGTGTTTATTATAATAAAATTGTTGCGAAAAGTAATCGAATTGCAGGACTTTTTAAAGGGACGGATTCTAATGAAGCAATTGTTGGAGCAAAATTTAATTTAGATAAGAGTAAGCATATAATAACGTATTTTCTTGATGAGGATGATTTAACTAAAAGCATAGAGTTAATTGTAAATACTTCAAATATATTATCTCAAAAATTTGAAGGAAATATCAGCAAGAGCAAATTTGAAGACAAAAGTATTGTTAATTCAGAAGTTTTTAAAAACCTTTCTGTAAGTATGTCCATATTTAAACAGGTGATTGCAGATGTATCGTATATCGATTCTTTTGAGATAGAGTCACCTACGATAGATGTAAAACAGAGTATTATAACTTTGTATGATGTAAGAAAAGATGCAAAATTATTATTTGAAAGATTAGGGATAGATATTTTAAGTAGCAGAATTTTAGATAATCAAACTGTTTACTTAGATGAAAAGCAGGTAGAACTACTTTTCGAAAAAGCTCCTTATCTTGTTTCAATGGCAACCGTTGATTTGTCAAGTTTATCACCTGATGATTTTATCAATGAGTATCAAACAAAAATGGTAACTATACCATCCCCAACTATTGAACCGACAATTGGGGTGATAGATACCTTATTTGATGAAAGTGTTTATTTTAGTGATTGGGTTGAATATCATGATATGGTCTCAGAAGATATACCAAAAAATCCAAAAGATTATAATCATGGTACAGCAGTATCTTCCATTATTGTTGATGGAGCAAGATTAAATCCTTGGCTGGATGATGGCTGTGGAAGGTTTAAGGTTAGGCATTTTGGAGTAGCGGTAGGTGCTGAATTTTCTTCATTTTCAATAATAAAGAAAATAAAGAGTATTGTAGTAAATAATTCAGATATAAAAGTCTGGAATATTTCACTTGGTAGTAATCAGGAAATTAATGACAACTTTATTTCTGCTGAAGCTGCAACATTAGATAAAATTCAGTTTGAAAACAATGTAATATTTGTTGTGGCAGGAACAAATAAACCAAGTGCAGATATAGTAAAAATAGGATCTCCGGCAGATTCTGTTAATAGTATAGTTGTAAATTCGGTTAGTAAGAATGGTCTGTCTACTAAATATGCTCGTAAAGGATTAGTATTATCTTTCTTTGCAAAGCCTGATGTGAGCTATTATGGTGGCAGTGAAGAAGAGTACATTAGGGTTTGTGAACCTTTAGGGGCTGCAAGTGTTGCTGGTACTTCTTATGCTGCACCTTGGATTGCGAGAAAATTATCTTATTTAATTGATGTGTTAGGACTTAATAGAGAAGTTGCAAAAGCCATGATTATTGACGCTGCAAGAGGTTGGGATGAAAAACCGACTCCTGAGGAAGTTGCTTTATATGGGCATGGAGTTGTACCAATTCATATAAACGATATTATTCAGACAAAAGATGATGAAATAAAATTTGTGGTATCAGATATTAGTGAAAAATGGAATACTTATAACTACGATTTTCCAGTTCCTCTAAAGGATAATAAGTATCCATATATTGCGAAGGCTACGATGTGTTATTTCCCATTGTGTGATAGATTGCAAGGTGTTGACTATACAAATACAGAATTGAATTTGCATTTTGGTCGAATAGGAGATGATAAAAAAATCAAGGATATTAAGGGTGATAAACAGAATACAGAAGACACATTAGATGGAGAAAAAAATTATCTTTTGGAAGTTGAAGCCAGAAAACAGTTTAGAAAATGGGATAACGTAAAGTATATCGCAGAGAGTGCTACAAAAAGAATGATACCAAAAGATTCTTATAGAAATAAGAACTGGGGTATGGAAGTAAAGACAAATAACCGATTAGCTCCCCAAGATGGCGTAGGAGTTAGGTTTGGTGTTGTTGTAACACTCAAAGAAATGAATGGGGTTAATAGAATTGATGAATTTATCAGAAGTTGTACATTAAATGGTTGGTTAGTAAATTTAATTGATGTTGATAATAGAGTAGATATTCATCAAAAAGTGAATGAAGAAATTAAGTGGGAGTAATAATGAAAGTGTAGGGATATAAGTGTTAGAAAATATAGGAATTAATTTGATTAGCAGTGGAATTTGTTTTTTGATTGGTATATTTGCAGCTAATTATAGAAGAATAGGGTTGTTTGTAAAATCGTTGATACATTGGAGCGAAGATATTAGGTTTAGTATTGCGTATTTATATAAAATAAAAATAGATGATAAATATCTTTTAATTAAGGGAAGTAAAATAGAACAACTGCAACCTGTTGGTGGAGTATATAAGGTTTGTAGTTCGTTTAGTACTATTGAAAGGAAATTGAATATTATTTTCGAAAATAA
The DNA here is from genome assembly GCF_019798045.1 of Bulleidia sp. zg-1013. Lineage (NCBI taxonomy): Bacteria > Bacillati > Bacillota > Erysipelotrichia > Erysipelotrichales > Erysipelotrichaceae > Bulleidia > Bulleidia sp. zg-1013. The sequence continues at coordinate 30,413 of NZ_JAGXEX010000007.1, read as the reverse complement.
ACGAGGTTTTTATGAAAAAGAAGATTTAAGATTTTGTACCAAAGGAAAAAATATTAGCAAAATTCTAAATTGGTTTGATAGTAGAGAAAATAGGGAAGTAGCGGTATATAGAGAGTTTTACGAAGAAATTATAAAAAATAACATATTGCCTATAGAAATTCTAAGTAGCATGAGAATAGAATTTTTAAAGCAAATAAAACCTAAAATGGCTTATTCTAAGCATTTTAAAAAGAATGAAATATTATTGTTTGATATTTATGAGATTCATTTAACAAATGAATACATTGATATGATATATAAATATGTAAAAGAAGAGAATGATTTAATTAAGCTTGTAGATAGAGAAGACGTTGAAAAGGAATGTGTTGATATAAGAGGAAAATCATTTAAAATAGGAGCCCATTTGCAATATATTATTTAAGAAGAGAGGGGGAATAAAATGAAAAAATTTGAAATGTCGAAGGAGATAAAAGAGCTTATTAATGAAATTGATGTTTCTGAATCAAATTACTAAAAAGCATCAAACAGGTATAAGGCAATTGCAAACTATATAAAAGAATCTGACCTAGCAGAATATAATCCGAATATTTACCTACAAGGTTCTATTAAATTAGGAACAGCAATTAAACCTCTTACTGAAGAAGGGGCTTATGATATAGATATCCAAAAGAGTGTTTTGGAAAAAAGATAATTGAAGCGACTGTAGACGGAAAATTATATGATAATGATAAGAAAGAAGTTTATTTAGTCTCTCCTATAAAAAGTAAAAAATATGTGTTTATATTATCGTTTTCAGATGAAGATAATTATAAAAAGATTCGCTCTGAAATATATAATAATAGAGATAAGATTATAGTTATTGCTGGAAAATGGGAATGCAGGCAATTACCAAATGGGAAGTGGGCAAAGGGATTCCCGATATTGCTAATCTTATTGCAATCAGTGAAGAATTTGGAATGAGTTTGGACGAGTTGATAAAGGGAAATGTTGGTATAAAAAATAAAATAATAGATGATAGCTCGGCAAAGAAATGGCATATATTAGTCATTGTGTATTTATTGACAATAATAGCATATATTGGCTATTTCGTTATCTATCATAAAATTTTCATGATGGGTTTTTGATTGCAACATTATTTATGCTTGCATTTGAATTGAGAATTTTCATATCAAAAGGGAAAAAACAACAAGGAATAAAAATAACTCAACAAGTAGAAGAACAGTAAGATAAAATCCTGATTTTATGGCAAAACATAGTTTTGAATTCAAGAAGAAAGTTTTAACTCTTCCATCGTAAAATTAAAAAGTGATTTTTCAATCACTTAATCGGTTTCTTTCCAAAGAACATCTGGATAGGAACCATTTTTCTTTAATTCAGCAATATTTCTGACAACCGTTGGCTTATCTTCTTGATAAGTTACACCAAACCATTTGTCGCTTGTATCTAAGATTTCTACTTGAATTTGCTTATCTTGAACCAATTGACCAATCGCTGTTGGAATAACATACTCAGCTTTTTCAGGATTTTCAATGCGTGCTTTGGCAACGAACTCTGTCCATAATGGCATGAGTTTTGCGTAAATGGAAGGATGAAAAGCCCAGAAATTCATTGATACCAAACAGTTATTATCTAGTGGAATATCTTGACCATCTTTCTTAGCGTGAATTTGCTTATCCTTTAAATAGATTTCTTTGATTTCTATGATTTGTTTTAAATAACCTTGTTCATTGACATCACAAACACCTCTTGTGACAGAACCATTTTCGGTGACAGTTTCTTTGATGTGATAGCCTACCATAGCGTAGTGATTTTCGCTTACTTTTGTACTTAAGAATTGATAAATGCTTCGATAAGCATCTTTGCCATAATAATCATCCGCATTGATGATAGCGAAAGGACCTTTGACAATATCTTGACAAGAGAGTAAAGCTTGTACTGTTCCCCACGGTTTACTACGTTCAATCGCTTCCCCTGGTATATCATTAACGTCTTGGAATGCGAATTGGACATCCATTTTTTGCGCCACGCGGTCAGTTAAAGCTTTTTTGAAAAGAGCTTCGTGTTGGTGTTGAATAATCAAGACGACTTGTTCAAAGCCAGCTTCTTTTGCGTCGTAAATAGAAAATTCAATGATTGGTTCACCATGAGATCCAACGCCATCGATTTGTTTCATACCGCCATAGCGACTACCCAATCCTGCAGCTAGTATCACGAGTGTTGGTTTTTGATGATTCATAGTTACCTCCTGTTGTATACTTACATTATCCTTATTATAGCATTTACATGGATAGAAAGAGGAACACTTGTCTATGAAAGAGATTATATTGGCTTCTAAAAGCCCACGCCGAAAAGAATTAATGGAAACTTTAGGCTTACCATTCTCAATTATGGTTTCAAACACAAAAGAGGAGTGGTATTCAAATTTAAAACCAAATGAAAATAGTTTGAATATTGCTAAAGAAAAAGCGGAGGCTATCTTTTTGCAAAAACCAGAAGCGATTATCATTGCGAGCGACACAATTGTGCTTAAAGATAATCTTGTTTTTGGTAAGCCAAAAGATGTAAAGGATGCGAGAAGGATGTTACAAGAATTAAGCAATTCGGTTCATCAAGTGTATACATCCGTTGTTGTTCGTAAAGGGAATCAAGTGCTTAGTGCCATTTCAGTTAGTGATGTCTATTTCTTAGAAATACCAGATGATGAATTGGAGTTATATCTAAAAGGTAGTGAATGGAAAGATAAGGCAGGTGCCTATGCTATTCAAGCTTGGGCTGCTCGTTATATTGATAAGATTGATGGTGATTATTATGCGATTATGGGTTTTCCAGTTTCTAAGGTAAATTCTTTATTGAAACAGATACTCTAGCCTTTACATTTATGTTGTCTTTGTTTAAGATATAAAGGCACGCCGCTTTAGTATAGTGGTAATACGCATCCATGGTAAGGATGAACGGGCAGTTCAATTCTGCTAAGCGGCATAAACACATAAAGACCCCGGTAAAATGGGGTTTTATAGTTCTATGGCATTATTTTATTTATTTTTGCCATAAAATGAAAGCATGAGAATGTCGCAGATTGTGAATTCTTATCCTTTGTAGACTCTATACCGTCAACTCTACGTCGGAATGATTTACTGATATAGAATTTGATGATTAGGCAGTTTTAAGCAAAGCTATATTAGTAAAATAAGTATATGAAAAGGCAACCCAGCTATTTTTTTAGATAATTCAGGGAAAGCATACATATTTAAAAAAAGTGCTCTTTCCGTTTTTTTAATTTTTATAGCTATCTGGAAGATAATCAAGTCCGTATACAAAAGGATAAAATATCAAACGATATGGGTTAGGTTTTTTTGCTTACTCAAGATATATCATTCCTATTTACTAAAGGTATCCATATAACATCTAAATTATAGATAAAAGAAATGGAGGGATATAGAGATGAAATATGGATATATCAGAGTATCAACCAGGGAACAAAATATAGATAGACAATTGACTGCTATTTTGAAAGAGGGGATAGAGGTGAAACAAATCTATGTAGACAAGGCAAGCGGAAAGGACTTTAATCGCAGAAAATATAAAAAGCTCATCAGAAAATTGAAAGAGGGAGATGAATTGTATATCAAGTCCATAGACAGACTGGGTAGAAATTATGATGAAATCATCAAAGAATGGAATGATATTACCAAAGAGAAAAATGCTGAGATTATTGTCTTAGATTTTCCTTTACTTGATACAAGAAATCAAATTAACAATCTGACCGGGAAATTCCTATCGGATATAGTCTTGCAGATATTGTCTTATGTTGCTCAGATAGAAAGAGAAAATACACACCAAAGACAGATGGAGGGTATATGGGAAGCTAAGAAAAGAGGAGTAAAATTTGGAAGAACTAAAAAAGAAATTCCAAAGGAATTTCACGAAGTAGCATATAGATGGAAAAAGAAAGAAATCAGTATAAGGCAAGGAGCAAAAATTTTGGGAATTAGTCATACCTTGCTGGCAAAATGGCTAAAGGAAGAAAAGCATATATCAACAATAAAAGGATAAATATAACATCTTTGTCAAATAAATTTCACCATAAAGTGGCAATAAAGGTAGACTTTTAAATCCACCTAAATTTAATAAATTCCCATTTATAAAAATCCTGTATTAGAGCCTATATATACTTCTATACACTAGATATAGCATAAACGGATTTAAAAGTCTGAATTACGTGCCAACTTCTATTTTTAAACTTAATGCTCTATAACATTTGAATGTACTAAGCGTACATATTTATGATGATACAGCATTAAGGGGAAGGATGATTTTTGGGAGACTGTTTACTACTTTAGTTAGTATTTACAACTGACTCTGAGGAAGAGATAGTGATGTAATGCTTAAAAATGGTGGTAAAGAAGATTCTAAATATCATCGCAACACAAATTGAGAATTTTGCATTTTGTTCTTTACAAGGGAGGGAGGGTTATTATGCAAAACAACAACAAATCTCGAAAAAAAAGGAAAGGAGAAAAGAAGCGTGCACACAGTCTCGTAAATAAGATTACGAAAGTATTGATTGGCGTATTTATGATGATTTCTACTTTTCTGCATACCAATTATGCTAAGGTAAATGCGGAAACAGTTACCACGACGGCGCCACCAAAAACTTTGGTTGTAAAATATTTTTATAGTGCTTTGGGTAGTTTGGAAGTAAGGGCTGATTGTACATCGCATAGTATATTCCATTTTGCGCCACCTTATCCAAGTGACACAATAACCGATCGGGAATACAACATGGATATGAATATCACATCGGTCGATGCAACCGGTAATGTTTCTGCTGTTAGTGCGACACTGGATGGTGCTCCGATTTCTATTTCACAGGCTAATGCATTGATTGCCGCAAATGGATTTATGCAGCCATCATCTTTAGCCAATATTACGCTTACATCGACGAATTCCTATACAGCGTACCCAAGTTCGGGTGATGGATCGAGAGTCATAGCAAATGTACCTTTGGATTTTGATCTTCAACTTAATGATGGAACAACGGTATCAGCCACTCGCACGGTGGGCTTTAATGTGAGCCATTCACACTACCCTGTATCTTCTTTTCAACCAACAGTGGAGAAGACTATTTCTCATTCGGATGTAGAAGCTCATCCCTTGCATAATCTTGCAAAAGAATTCACCAAAACTTTTACAATTCCTGCAAGTACAGTGGCAACACCATATCCCCCAATTGTCACAGCGCATCCGGATATTGAAAAGACAATGGAAGATAACAGCGCCGTTGATTGGAACGAAGGAATTACTGCGACTTGGGGTAAGACCACTTCCAAGACAATCCCAAGTGATGGAACCATCACAGACGATAGTTTAGTTAGTGGAAATGATACGAAGCTGTCTAGCACAGGTGCCAATTTTGATGTTGTCGGTTATGCTGATCATAACTATACAATCAAAGATAGTACTGGTGATAATACGCAAACAGGGACAAGCCGTCGTATTACAGTTAAAACTTCAACAGCCCCAAACATTGAAGCCTATTATGCCGGAACAAATGATGTTTATGGTGGTGAATGGCTTTCTCAACATGCCGATGCTGATGCTGATAGACGTAAGGGAGTAGACATTAAAGGGACTACAACTGCTCCTGGTACAACGTATGATACAACGATTTTCAAGAATGGTACAGAAGTAGGCGGTTCTTCCGGTAATGCGCATACGGTTGCTAACTATACAGCTGATTCTACTACTAATACTGGTGATGAATTTGAAGCACAGTTATTAGGTACGGGTGACCATACAGTGAGATTGTCACCAAAATCGGCAAAGAAGGTGGTGAAGATTGACAGTGTGATTCCGACTGCGAACGCTACAACATCAAATAACTGGGCGACGGTTGAGGATGCAAGTACAGATGCTTTATCGGGTGTTAAAACGACTTATGTTCGTTTTGTGAATGCCGGTTTCCCAGCCCCTACATTTGATGCCTCTGATTCGAATTGGCTTGCCATTCCGGCGGGTGGTACGGTAGATACCGGGGTTAATCCCGGAATCTATGATGTGTATTTCTATGCGATTGATCATGCAACAAATAAATCCGGTGTAACGGCAGGTCCTACGCACCAAGTCGTAACCAGTAGTGCAAGTGCATTAATCAGTGCAAAAACTAATGATGGTGAAGCCTATGTAAGCGGAACATGGACAAATAAAGATGTAACCGTAACGGTTAAAGAGCCAACCGGATGGACAACTTCAATTCCATGGTTTGGTGCAGCCTATGAAGGTTCAACACAAGTTGCCAAGGCAACAACACCAGACTCGTCTGTTGACCATACTTATACATCAGAAACAGCCGGTACAACTGTAAATGGTTATATCGTAGATGGAACAGATACGAAGTTGTCAGCCGCTTCTGATGATATGAATGTTCGTATTGATAAGACAAAACCAAATGCGAATGTTACATACAATAAAGGAGCACCTAATCATGGTTTTACAGACACTTCAACGGATGGTGCTTCTGGAATCAAGCCAAATACAACAAAAGTAGCAATTGTTAAGAGCGGAGATCCGGCACCATCAGAAAGCGAATACAAGCCGGTTGACACGACTGAGCTGCCAAATGAGGGTCATTATGATGTATATGTCATTACAGAAGATAATGCCGGCAACAAGTCCGTTCCAAATAAAGCATTAGAAAATATTTCCAGAAGTGGTAAAGACCAGATTATAGCAAATGATTTCTCACGTGGCTTAAATGAAGGCGCATTGACAGCTGAGGATGCAAAAGCATTGGCTGTAGCTTCCGGTAAATACTATGGGGCAGGAAATATTCCATTCGCTGATCTTATTGTTGATCCGGCTGACTTAGCCAATATCAACGCCAAGATTACGGCAGGAGAAAAGGGAACTTATGAGCTTAAGATTTCTACTCCAGCAGTAAACCCACATGCATCATTTGTAACAACTGCTGAAAAGACTATTAAGGTAACATTAATGGATCAAGGTCATGGCAATAGTAATGATCCATCTGATCCGACAGACAACACGGATCGTATATATGGAAATGACTTCCTATATGGTATGAATAATGGTCATATTACCGATGATGCAGCAAAGATTTTAGCTTCTGTAAATGGTTATCGTGCCAATAATGTTGTGCTGAATGCAGGTGATATTACTGTTGATGCTGCACAGCTTGTCGCCATCAATACAGCAATTGACAATAAAGATAAATCAACTAGCCCAATGCCACTCACATTTGTTTCACCTGATGGCACTAGTGTTACGGTAAATGTAACCTTATTTGATAATGGTTCCGAAACACCAACAGCACCAAATACACCATCCATTGGGGCAAACAACTTTAACTATGGTATTGATGAACCGGATTTAACGGAAGCAATCGCTAAACAACTATCTAAAGTTACAGCAAAAGACGGTAGTGGTAACCATGTATCCTCATCTACCGTTACCGTAAATCCTACAGAACTTGCGGCTATTGTTGATGGACAACACAACAAGAAGAATGGTGAATATCCATTAACTTTTGAATATGGTGGTGTGAAAGCAAAAGTTACAGTGAAACTTGTGGATCATGGTAATTTGAGTCCAACATCGACACATATCACAGCCAATGATTTCAGCTATGGTTTCAATGAAACTCCAATTACAGACGTCATTGCTAAGGTACGTTCGACCGTCAGTGCAATGGATGGTAATAACCAACCAATTCCAGCAAGTAGTATTACTGTAGATCCTACTGAATTAAACGTAATTCAGAAAGCACAGACCGACAAACAAAAGGGTACATACCCATTAACATTTACAACTCCTGATGGCACAAGCCTGAAGGTGAAAGTAACAATGTATGACAACGCTGAATCCGGAACGGGTGGACCAACTGTTAGTGCGGCATATATCGGTGCAAATGACTTCGCATATGGTGCAGATGAGCCTGACTTAACAGATAAAATTGCACGTATTTTGAGTAAGGTTAATGCCCATGATGCAAATGGTATACCAATTCCAACAGCAAATATTGATGTGAATGCTAAACAACTTGCAACGATTGTTGATAAACAGCATAGCAATACGCCGGGAGTATATCCATTAACATTTACAGCTAATGGTATGACGACAACAGTAAAAGTACAAATTAAGAGTCATGGTGCCGGTGATTCAGCAACACAACAGCGTATTACAGGAAATGATTTCATTTATGGAATTAATGAAGGATCACTAACTGATACTGAAAGTAAGATACGTAGTATGATTAGTGCAACTGATGTTGATGGAACACCAATTGATTCTTCACTCATTAAAGTTAATCCAAAACAGTTAGCAGATATCAATGATAAGATTACAAATAAGAAACCGGGGGATTATCCATTAACATTTACAACTCCTTCCGGAACTAAGGTGACAGTTACAGTCAATCTACGTGATATGGGGGTACAGCCAAATGTTCCGAATGGTATTGGAAATATTGGAGGTAATAGTTTCACACATGATAACGGTAATGGAGAATTAACAGCAGACAAAGCTAAAGAATTGGCTAAGATTATTGGTAAAGATGTCAATGGAAATCCGATTCCGTTAGATTCAATTAAAGTGAATTCATCTGAATTAACAGCCATCAACGATAAGATTAAACAAAATGAAGGTGGTACATATCCATTAACATTTACAACTCCTGATGGTGCAACAATTACTGTAGTTGTTCAACTAAAACAAAAGCCAATATCTGCTGCAGCTCCTAAACAGAAACAAAAGCCAATATCTGCTACTGGAGTTCCTAGGACGAGTGATGATAATGCACTGATGTTATATGGTGTAATGGGATTGGCTTCTGTTGTGCTACTGTTCTTCTTACGCAGAAAAGAAGTTTGTAGTAAATAAGTCTTATGAATTTATATAGCGAAAAGCAAGCTATATACCAATTATGAACGTCATAGTAGTCTATTAGGCATGACGTTTACAGAATGGCTTTTTAAATAAAGAGCCTTCATAAAAGCGATAAGCGAATAGCAGCTTGATAACTGTTATTCGCTTTTTTGTGTTAGGTGATAATACATATGTGACAAAAAAATAAAGAATAGAAGACCATCGGATAAAATGAGCTTAACTAGCAAACCATAAAAATTTATATTGATTAGCGGTGAAGAGTGCTTTTTATGTGTCTAACAGAAAGAAAAAGTGATTGAATAAAAGCTAAATTTCTAATTTCATTCCAAATACAAATTTTAAATTGTATCCATCATTCATTCTTTAATAAACAATCCACTAAAATTAAGAATTGATTCTGTTCTTCCGGAAGACGAAGAAGACCTTTTGATTCTTGTTGATAACGAATTAAACTTTCTAAACTATCGTTATGACAGATACAATTTCTAATTTGAATAATCTTATCTAATTGTTCATAAAATAACTGATCATCACTTTCTTGAATAAAATTTTGACAATGAAGAAATTCTTTTCGACAATGATTTTTTAAAGCAGTATCTAAAGAATACAATAATGATAAACATTCATGCAAAGTTAATTGTCCCAAGAGGAAATAAGGACTGCGATAATCTTGAATTTCATCTCGCATTTTATCAATGATTTTATACATATGTGATTTGATGGAATCTGTATAAGGTGTATGTTGAGCATTAAAACGAAGAGTTTCAGCTAAATCTTGAAATTGTGTATAACTTTTCAATTGATAAGCATTTAATATTTCATAGGACAAAATAGACTTTAAGCAACATTCCAAAGCCATAATATTTTTATAAAGGATGGGATACTGATTTCTTTCCTGTAAATAAGCATCTAAATATTCCTTAAAATCCGTCGAACGATAAACACCGTTATTTTTAAAAAGATGCTTAAAGGGCGTGATTAGATTAACATAGGAATATTGATATAAATAACGCCGGGCTTGTTTCTCACTGATTTGAACATATGTAACGTTTTTGGTTTCACGCAAATAATTCGTCATTTTTGGTAATGTTAAGGGCTCTTTATAGTGAATGTTCATAGAAAACCTCTCTTCTTATATGATACGTTTCTAAACCGGAAAATAAAAGTCACCAAAGTGCAGTTAGGAAAACAATAGAAGAAGAAGCGAAAGCTTATCTTTTTTTGATATAATAAAATGGCTGAAAGGGGGCACTCTTTTGTCTATCTTAAGTTTAACAAACGCATTTCAGGGCGCATGGCGCATTATTGGCTCTGTATTAGATATTTTAATCATTTGGCTTGTGATTTATTATTCCTTAAAAGTCATTCGAACCAACACCAGAACCACGCAGATTTTTAAAGGAATTTTCTTTGTGATTTTCATTGATATTATTGCTAAAATTATTGGTTTAAAAACCATTCAATTTATTGCAGATATGTTTATCAACTGGGGATTTTTGGCTATTATCATTATCTTCCAACCGGAAATTCGCTCTTTACTAGAAAAATTAGGAAAGAGTACTTTCTTTTCGCGTTTTTCGGTAATGTCTAATGATGATAAAAGTGAAGTGGTTGAAGCCATTGTGACGGCCGCTACTCTTTTAAGCAAGGATCAAACGGGTGCTTTAATTACTCTTGGTCAATCGGCCAGTTTAGAAAATTACATTAATACTGGAACGAAACTTGAAGCGAAGATATCAGCTGAATTATTAACCTCCATTTTTGTGACAAGTACACCTTTACACGATGGGGCGGTGATTATTCAGGGTGATAGAGTGGTTTGTGCCAGTGCTTACTTTCCACCAACCAACCGAGTGGTTTCTTCCCGTTTTGGTTCAAGACACAGAGCGGCGATTGGTATTAGTGAAATAACGGATGCTATTACCATCGTTATCTCAGAAGAAACAGGTTCTATTTCTATTGCAAGAGAAGGTAATATTGAAACCGTTAGTCCGGCGGAATTAAGAAGATTATTGAAGTCAATTGTGTTCAATCAAGTAACAAAGGATAACTCTTCAGCAAAATTAAATCCATTTAACTCTAAGATGACAGTGAATAATAGTGGTGCGATGACTGTTGTTGAAATTCATGATGGTCATGAAGAAATCTATGAACAAAGTCAAAAAGATAATCTCGATTGGGTGGCTAAGTCAGCCGGTATGAAGTTACCACATAAGAAAGAAAAAACGAAAGCGAGTTATCCGGAAAGAATAAAACCAACTCTAAGTCAAGAAGAAGTGGAACGCTTAAGAGATAACGCTATTCAAGAATTAGATAAGAACAAAGGAGGCAAAGTAGATGAATAAAGATAAAAAAACAAGATTCCCTTCTTTAACTTCTCGTTTAAAAGAAAAAAGAAAATCTTTATCCAATCATTCCAATACCTACGAAAAAAAGCTGGCGAGTGTTTTATCGGCTATTTCTTCTGGCTTCGATAAGTTTTTGTTCAATAAGAAATACCCTAAATTAGTGGCTTTTCTGTTGGCTGCTCTTTTGTTTAGCCTGGTGAATTTAAGTGATATATCAAAGCTGTACGCTTCTACTTTAAAGACCTCAAGAACGGTGAATGGGGTAAAGGTGGTCGCTAACTATAATCGTGATAATTTTGAATTATCCGGTTTACCAAGCAGTGCAAACGTTATTTTATCGGGAGATGCAACCAGCTTAAGTGGTACTAATGTAGCGAATGGGAATGTGGTTGCTAATTTAAGTGATTTAAGTGAAGGACAACACACCGTTCGATTAACGACCGAAGGTTATGGAGATAATTTGGATGCGGTTGTTGATCCAACCACAGTTGTTGTGACACTTAAGAAAAAAACAACGCAAGCCTTTAATGTTTCCTATGAATTTATCCATACATCCAAAATGGATCCTAAGTTAAGCCTAGGGACACCGGAGTTATCCAAAAACAAAGTGAATGTGCGTGCTTCTCAAGATACCTTGAATTCTATTGCATTTGTGAAGGCTTTTATTGATGTTTCAGGTAAAAGTGAAACCTTTAGCCAAGAAGCGCATTTGGTGGCTTATAACAGCAAAGGACAGCCCGTGGAAGCCGATATTATTCCCCAAACCGTTTCGGTAAAGGTGCCAGTCACAAATAATCATAAGACAGTTCCAATTAAACTTAAAATTAAGGGTGATATTCCTAATAATAAAGCCATCGAAAGTGTTCAATTAGCCCAAGAAACCGTCACGATTTATGGTAGTGAAGAAGTTTTAAAAACAATTGAACAGGTTGAAGTGGGGGTAAATGGTGAAAACCTAACTGAAGATGCGACCCTTCTTCGTCCTTTGGAATTACCGGCCGGGGTTAGTTCAGCTTCATTAGAACAGGTTTCTATGAATATTAAATTAGGAGATATGGTCACTCGTAAAATTGAGAATGTTCCAATCAATTATCGCAATAATACCAATGGTTATAAAGTCACTCAAGCTAACCACAAAACAACCACAACCGTGATTGTTAAGGGAACAGAAAGTAATGTTAATCAAGAAAAGGCAGAGGATATTTACGTTTATATTGACTTAGCGAATGCGAAGCCCGGCTTGCAAGACTTTGCATTAAAGGTAGATGCCCCTAAAAATAAGCTAGTAACCTATCAATTAACAGAGAATAATTACAACCTCAATGTGATTGGTGATAAATAAATAGAACGGAGTACACATGTATGGGTAAGTATTTTGGAACAGATGGAATTCGCGGTAAAGCGAATATTGGTTTGACAGTGGATCGAGCTTTTCAAGTTGGTCGTTATTTAGGCTATTATTTTAGTCAAGAAAAGAAAAGTAAGATTGTGATTGGAAAGGATACGCGTCTTTCTAGTGATATGTTGGAAAGTGCTTTGGCGGCCGGTATTGCATCCCAAGGTTGTGATGTATATTTGTTGGGCTATGGTCCAACACCGGTGACCTGTTATATAGCACACAATGAGGATTTCGCTTGTGGAGCCATGATCAGTGCTTCTCATAATCCTTTCTATGATAATGGAATTAAGATTTTCTCAACGGAAGGTATTAAAATTCCAGCTGATTTGGAAGATAAAATTGAAGCTTTCATTGATGGAGAAGTCGAACTTGAATATGCAACAGATGAAAAAATTGGTAAAGTCTACAACTATAGTGAGGGCTTGGAACATTATAAAAAATGGATTGCCAATCGTTTCTCTTTGGATTTAACAGGCTTGCGTATTGCTATTGATACAGCTAATGGAGCTGCTTCTTATACGGCTAAAGAAGTTTTAGAGGATTTAGGAGCCAAGGTAGATGCTATCCATATGGAACCAAATGGTGTGAACATCAATACCCATTGTGGTTCGACACATCCTGAAGATATGCAAGAAATGATGAAGAAGGGTGACTATGCTATTGGTCTAACTTTTGATGGTGATGCCGACCGACAAATCATTGTGGATAAGAATGGTCATTTGGTCAATGGTGATTTTGTTTTGTATTTATTTGGCAAGTTCTTAAGAGATCAAGCCAAGCTGGTGGATAATACCGTTGTTACGACGGTTATGGCAAACCTTGGTTTACTCAAAGCCTTTGAAAAAGAAGGGATTCAAATGGTTAAGACACAAGTTGGGGATAAATATGTTTATGAAGAAATGTGTAAATATAATTACCAAGTTGGTGGGGAACAATCCGGTCATATTATTTTCAAGGAATATGCGACAACCGGAGATGGTCTATTAACAGCTTTAGCTGTTCTTTATGTGATGCAAGAAACTAAGAAGTCTTTATTAGAATTGGAAGAAGGTTTGGTTATTTATCCACAAGTTCTAAAGAATGTGCGTGTGGAAAATAAGGAAACGGTTTTAGAAAGTGCTTCTTTACGCAAAGCCATTCAAGAAAGTGAAAAACGCTTAGCGGGTAATGGTCGTGTTTTAGTTCGTCCTTCGGGAACAGAACCATTATTACGAGTGATGGTGGAAGCTGCTACTTTAGAAATTTGTGAACAAGAGGTTGAAGCTATTATTTCAGCTTTAGATATATAAAGACTTGGATCGTTGTGCCAAAGGATAAAGAGTGTTTAAAAGAAAGCTATTTAGTATAGATGGAATAGTTTTTATAACATTTTAAAGATGAGACATCGCAATAAAGCGGTGTTTTTTATTAGAAAGATACCTTATAAACAAACCATGAAGCATCCTTTTTGTTTATAATAGAAGTATGAAAAAAATAATCGCTGTTGTAGAAGATGAAAAAGATTTAAACGAACTTGTTTCTCGTTATTTAGAGAAAGAAGGTTTTCAAGTTGTTTCGTTCTTGGATTATGACCATGCTTATCAATACCTAGAAAATCATACGGTTCATCTATGGGTATTGGATATTATGTTGAAAGATAAATCAGGCTTTGACTTGATGGATGAAATTCGTAATCGTGATAATAAAACACCGGTCATTTTTATGTCTGCTCGTGATCAAGAGTTTGACCGTATCTTAGGTTTGGAAAAGGGAAGTGATGATTATATTACAAAACCTTTTTCACCAAAAGAATTGGTTTTACGTGTATTGAATGTGATGAAACGCTCTTATCCGGATAGTAAGAGTATTGAAGTGGATGGCTATCAGATTGATGGAGAAAAACGCATTGTTAAGCGTGGTGATGAAGAAATCGAATTAACAACTAAAGAATTTGAATTGTTAATTTTATTTGTGGAACACAAAGGGATTGCGTTCTCGCGTGAACAAATCCTAGCGCAAGTTTGGGATGATAATTACTTTGGTTCGGATCGAGTGGTGGATGATACCTTAAGAAGATTGCGTAAAAAGTGTCCTGATTTAAGTATTCACACCATCTATGGCTATGGGTATCGTCTAGGATGAAACGCTTTCGTCTATGGGCAAAGTATTTTTCTTTAACCCAACAATTTATTTCTCTTTTATTTATATTGAGTTTGATTTTAGTGATTGGCTTAGCAACTTTAGTTTGGCCCAACATCCATTTTAGTGCATCTCATGATTTGCAAAAAACCTTTGCGACAATAGAAGAAGCCATTCAGGAAGCGAAAGTAGACCATCAAAGTACTTTGTATTTACCATGGGGTAGTTATGTCTATGAAAAAGAAGGGACAATGTGGAAAGCGTATTCAAAGAATGAGCCGAATCTCTATCAGCCTGAGCAATATCATCAAAAGTCAGTTCGCATAGATGGTCAAGAATATCGTATTTACATTGATAAAGAAGCTATTCCAGATGTTGAAAAACGAGTGGGGGAGTCTCTCAATATTATCAATATGCTGGTATTGGGTCTTTTCATGATGGCTATGTTGATATGGTTATCTTCTCTTATTTATCGTTTGTATCGCATTCGTGTGTATATTCGCCATGTGAAATTGAATGAGCCATCACCATTAAAAATAACCCACCACGATGAAATAGGTGCCATTTCTCAAGCTTTAGTGGAAATGGAAGAAACCTTATCCAAACAATCACGTGAAAAAGAGGAAATGATTCAAAATATTTCTCATGATTTAAAGACGCCAATTGCGACGATTAAATCTTATGCGGAAGCGATTCAAGATGGTGTATATCCTTATGGAACCTTAGAAGAATCGGTAGCGGTTATTCAAGACCATGCGAACCGTTTGGAAAAGAAAGTAAAGAGTTTGTTATTATTAAATCGATATGGTTATTTGGCAGAGAAAGAAACAGAAGCAATAACGGATTTGGAACCTTTAATTGATAGTGTTGTGATTTCTCTAAAAGCCATCCGTTCGGATATCGAATTTATTGTAGATAGTGAAAATGTAAGCTTCAAAGGAGAGGAAGAACCTTGGCGAAATGTGATTTCTAATCTTTTGGATAATGCTTTACGCTATGCGAAAAGTGAGATTCGTATTTATTTAAGAAAGAATGAACTACGAATTGAAAATGATGGTCCAACTATTCCAAAAGAAAAATTAAGTGATCTTTTTAATCCTTATGTAAAAGGCAAAGATGGTCAATTTGGCTTGGGTCTAGCAATTGTGGATCGCGTCAGTCAAGGCTATGGCTATCATGCTAGGGCATATAATACTTCCAATGGGGTTGGCTTTGAAATAAAAGGAAAAGAAATTAGAACTAGGGTATAATGAGCGTATGGAAAAAATGATTGAGATACAAAACTTACAAGCTCGCTACATAGATGAAGGTCAAGGAGAGGCGATGGTTCTATTACATGGTTGGGGTCAAAACATTGAGATGATGGCTGAAATTCGTAAAGAATTTTGTCGGAAATATCGTGTAATTTCTTTTGATTTCCCTGGTTTTGCGCAAAGTGAGGCACCAAAGGTAGCTTGGTCAACTCAAGACTATGAAAATTGGTTATTGGAATTATTGGATAAACTTGGGGTACGGAAAGCTATTTTCGTTGCTCACTCTTTTGGTGGTCGTGTTGCGATTCGTTTGGCAGGTGATTACCCGGAGAGAGTCGAAAAAATGGTTTTGACAGGAGCGGCCGGTATTCGCCCGAAGGTTAGCTGGAAGGTTAGGCTTCGCACTTGTATGTATAAACTAGGGAAGTGGTATTTGACCAAATCTAATCAATGGGACAAATTGGAGCGCTATCAAAATTCCCGTGGTTCAGCTGATTATCGAGCGGCGAAAGGTATTATGCGTCCAACATTAGTGAAAGTAGTCAACGAAGATTTATCACCCTTATTGAATAAAGTTAATTGTGAAACTTTATTGGTTTGGGGTGAATTTGATACGGCCGCCCCTTTATGGATGGGAGAAAAAATGGAAAAGGAAATGACGAATGCGACTTTAGTCGTGTTTGATAAACAAGACCATTTTGCGTATTGGAATGAAGCTAATCGATTTAATCAAGTATTGTGGGCATTTTTAGGAGGGAAAACAGAATGATTTGGAGATGTATAGAAGCTGTTTTATTCTTTCTTGGTTTTTATGTGGAATTTTTATATGTATTACACATGTTCCAACAAAATCGCTATGAGATAGGCCGCTTTTACCATTGGATGAAAGATCATATATCTGAGATTTATCATGAATTATACTTTCCTTTTGGACTTGTCTTTTTGTCTATCATATGGTCTTTCATACCGGTTACAGCTGTAAAGTGGCCAGGAATGATAGGGATGAGTCTTTTGTTGTCAGTTATGTATCGTTTCCAAAATCAATTTCATATCACTATCAAGCCTTTGGTATTGACATCAAGAGTGAAAAGGCAACTGTTCATTTCTTTTCTGTTGGTAGGGCTAACCATCTTTAGTTTTATTTATTTCCGTTTGGATTTTTTATGGTTGCTTTGTTTGACTTTAAGTCCTTGGCTTTATATGTACCTGGTGGGTTGGTTGACTTATCCATTTGAAAAGGCAATTCAACAGTATTATATTCATTTAGGCAAAAAGCGCTTATACGCTCAAACAGATTTAATTAAAATTGGAATTACAGGTAGTTATGGTAAAACCAGTACAAAAAACATTATTCATTCCATCGTTCGGGAAGAATACAATGCTTTAATGACGCCGGCTTCCTATAACACACCAATGGGTATTACGATGACCATTCGTCATTATTTAAAACCAATTCATCAGGTTTTCATTTGCGAAATGGGTGCCGACCATAGGGGAGAAATTAAGCGTTTGATGAAATACGTTCAACCACAAATTGGGGTTGTGACTTCAATTGGTCCCCAGCATTTATTGACCTTTGGTTCTTTAGAAAATATCATTGCTGAAAAAATGCAGATGATAGAATGTTTACCAAAAGAAAATGGCTTAGGGGTTATTAATTTAGATAATCCTTATATTCGTCAATATAAAGTGAAGAATAAGGTTCCTTTAATTAGTTTCGGTATTCAATCGAAGGATGCGGATTATCGTGCTGTAAAAATCAATTATACGGCAACGGGATCCTATTTCACTGTCATTCATGCACAAGAAGAAGTTCGGTTTCATACAAAGCTATTAGGTGAGTTGAATATCATGAATATCTTAAGTGGTATTGTGGTGTCTCGCCATTTAGGTGTTTCTTGGAAATCCTTGCAAAGAGCAGTGGCTAATATGGAACAAGTGGAGCATCGCTTAGAATTAAAAAAGATGAATGGCTATCGGTTTATTGATGATGCCTTTAATGCAAATCCGATTGGTGCGAAGATATCCTTGGAAGTATTATCAATGATGCCGGGGAAGCGTTATATTATCACTCCTGGTATGATTGACTTAGGTAAGAAGCAAGATGAATACAATCGTGAATTTGGCAAACAAATGAAGCATTTTGTGGATGAGGTTATTTTGGTTGGTCCAAAACAAACAAAGGCTATTCAAGAGGGTTTAGCAGAAATGAATTTTGATTCTGAACATATTCATGTGTATCAAACAGTGAAAGAAGCGTTTTCGTATGTATATGAACATGCGAACGAACATGATACGATTTTACTGGAGAATGATTTACCGGAAGCCTTTAGTCGTTAATTTGAAAAGTTTTTTAAAAATATATTGCAATCATTTAGCTGTCATGGTAATATTACAAGGCACTGAATAAAACAGGTATGCACTTGGCAGCTCGTGAGGAAATACTCAAGAGGCCGAAGAGGTGCCCCTGCTAAGGGCATAGGTCGAGAAATCGGCGCGAGGGTTCGAATCCCTCTTTCCTCGCCATGATTGGTTCTGTGGAGTAGTGGCTTATCTCGTCTCCCTGTCACGGAGAAGATCGCGAGTTCGAATCTCGTCAGAACCGCCATTGCGAGTGTAGTTCAATGGTAGAACACCACCTTGCCAAGGTGGATACGGCGGTTCGATCCCGCTCACTCGCTTTTAACTAAAAAACCCCAGTAAAATGGGGCTTTTTTAATAATTGGACGGATTATGGACGGGTTTTTATTTCGTTTTTGCTAATTCATTGATTGTTTCCATCATCTTTTCATCTGTCTTTTGTAATAAATGAGTATATACCCTTAGGGTTGTGTTAATGTCGGAATGTCCTAGTCGTTTGGATACTGCTACAATATTTACCCCATTATTGATTAAAATAGTAGCGTGGCTATGCCTTAAATCATGCAATCTTATTTCTTTTACACCTGACTTTTTAATAGCTTTCTTAAACTGCTTTTGTACTACTGTTATAGATAAAGAACTATTACCGCCAAATAAAAAGCCTTTCTTATATTTGCCTTTTAGCTCTTTCAAAATATCTATTGTATTAGTATCTATCTTTATAGTTCTCTTTGAATTAGCATTCTTTAACGGAATAAAGCCGTTTTTGAAGTGTTTTATGCTTTTATTGATGTCTAACTCATTCTTTCTAAAATCATCGCACTGCAAGGCTAATATCTCTCCACGACGTGCACCTGTCCAAAATAAAGTATGGAAAAAAGCGCGATACAAAGGATTATCAATCGCATTTTCAAATTGTTCAAATTCTTGTATCGTCCAAGTTTCCATTTCTTTTATGTCGTTAGAAGTTTTCTTTTTTAGTGTCATTATGCTGGATATATCTTTAATGTCATATATTTTATCGGCATATCCAAATACAGAACAAACAGAACCTATAATTCTATTTATTGTTAATCTGGACAGTGAACTAGATTTTAGGTTATTTGCCCATTCCATTAAGCTAGCTTTTGTGATTTTTGAAATGGGGGTATCATAGAATTTTTTACAATGATTTATATATACCTTTCTTTTTGTATCCTTAGTGGATTGCAAACCCTCTATTGATTCGATGTATAAATCCACCATTTTTCCAAAAGTATAATCAGTGGACTTGTTATTGGCTACATTATTTATTAGTTCTGTTTCATACTGTTTTGCTTCACGCTTCAAAGCAAACCCACGTTTTTTCTGGTCTTTCTTTTTCCTGAAACGGGGTCTTTAGTTTCTATTTGAACATAATGAGTTTTTCTTTTTTCATCATATCTAATCATCAAAAACCGCCTTTCTAATTATCTATTAACGCTTTTTACCTGTCATCTATGGATGGCTGTTTTTCGTTACGTGTTAATCAAGTTGGTTGCTTGTGTGTTGAATTTTCTAAACATCTGTGTTATAAAATATACGTAACTTCGTTAATCCACATTAGGTGGTATATTTGGAGGACTTCAGAAAGGCGCTACTGTTTATTGGTGGCGCTTTTCTGCGTTTTCTCGCCTTTGACATAATATCTATGTATAAGACTTTTAACTTTGTGCATTTGATATTCGTTGATAAACAAAGGCGTACCGTCCCTTTTGATAAAAGAGCCTTTAATTCGCTTGATACTTGTCCGTTGCATGTCATTGATTTTAATGTAGTTATTCTTGCCATCAACTTTTATCCGATAGTTAGACCAATATTTGTTTGCGGAATCCTGCGAGGTAAACGGTATAACTGTGTAGCTCGATAGGTTTGGGTTAGAGGTTGATACATTCTTTCTCAATACCAAAACAGGTCGTAACTTTTCCAACTCTGAACCTAGGTTCCGCCCTAGTTCCGCCCAATATACACCACGTACCATGATACTTGGTTGTTTTTTTAAGTTTATTTGAAATTGCAATTTTGTCTTAAAGTCAAACCAAGATAGATACTTATAGTAATCTTCGGTTAGTATGTAATTCTCTTTCTCAATACTATTGAAACGTAAGTGCGACAGCTTGTTATACGTGTCCGCTGTTTTGTGAAACAACTTTGTCAGAACATACTCGGATATTAGCAGATATTGTGTATAAGGGACTTGCACATTCGCTCCGTGTAATTTTAATGGTTCTTTAATTGCGGAACGGTCAATCTCTTCAAAATCATCCAAAAATACAACCTTTCGCAATGTGTTAATTTTGATTGTGTTTGACTTTCCGTCATCCTCGTCAAGCGGAACAAAACATACTCTATTTTTTAAGTTCGTGTCACACAGATACATACCGATGTCTGCCTCGTTATAGATATATATGTTTCCGTGAAAGAGTTGAACTCGTCTATTCATATCTGTTCACTCCTTTCTCCTTTGTTTTTTAGTAACACTTATCCGCTATATCTTCCGGGTTCATGTGCCAGATGACTTTTCCGATAATAATTAATTGCTGTTCTTGAGTAATAAGGATGGGCATATGGCTTTTATCAGAGCTATCCGGCATGAGCATTATTTGATTTCCACTTGAATATAAACGTTTAACGGTCGCTGTGCCGTCCATGAAGGCGATAATGATTGTTCCGTCGGAATATCGCATAGTGTTGTTGTGCGTGTCTTCTATGACCACAATAGAGCCATCCGGGATAACATTGTTCATGGATGTATCATTTACCTTAAAGGCATGAAGCCTTTTCTTTTTGCTTTGAAAGATGATAGGAACATAAACTACGCTATCCGGTTCAGCTTCCAGAAGCTCCTCAAAGCTACCGGCAGAAAGTCCCGAATAATAGCGGAGAGGGAAGTAATCATCAAAAACAATATTAGACATTGGTATTTCGGTGAGATAATCTTCTGAATTATAATTTATTAAATCAAGAGGTGATAATTGAAGAATTTCAGATAATTTTGAAATCTGATTCCTTTTCATATTTTTTATAATGCCAACTTCCCATTTTCTAACTGTCGATTTTCCAACTCCACAATAATCTCCAACTTCCTCTAAAGTTAGCCCCAATTCCGTTCGTCTTTTCTTTAACATGCTATCCATAAAAGCATTCCCTCCATCAATGATTAAATTATATTAACTAGTAGCAAAAAAGACAATTAAACCATTGAAAAATATTAAAAAAGTGTCTTAAAAGGCTTTACAAAGATAGAAAAGCTTGTTATTATAATAGTGTCCTAAAAGACACGAAAGGAGGAAAGATGGAAATAATAAAAGAAACGATTGAACTTATAACCGCCTTGCTAACGCTAATAAGCTCAATCGTAACATTAACCATTGCTCTTAAAAAGAGCAGAGGGAAGAAGTGAAAACTTCTTTCCTTAATGGTTGTTTCCATTATAACACATATGTTTGAAATAATTATTTTGCTTACAAACACATTATTGCTATTTTACTTATGCAGAAAGGAGGATTAAATGAATACTCAAGAGTTAAAAGGATTATTAGTGGCAAAGGGATATACCTATTCAGATATTTCAAATAAGTTAGGTATTTCATTAACAGCGTTCACAAGAAAAATGAATGGCGTAACCCAATTTAAACAGGATGAAATCAAGAATATATCATCTATCTTAAATTTAAGTGATTCTCAAATCATCCTTGTTTTTTTCAATAATAGTGTCTTAAACGACACTATTTAGAAAGGATTAACAATGAAAACAGAGGTATGGAATGGTCATCAAATAAGGTTTGTTGAGGTAAGCGGTGAATGGTATGCGGTAGCAGTAGACATTTGTAAAGCACTTGGATTGAAACAAATTACTAGAGCTTTATCGACGGTAGACGGGGTTACTAAAAGTAAGGTAGGGGTAGTTACAGGAACAAAAGGAGATGGAACACCAATTACCCAGACAGTAGAAACAAATGTAATTCCAGAATTTGGTATTTACCAGCTTGTATTTAAGTCAAGAAAAGAAGAGGCAACAGATTTTGATTTTGCACTTGTTCTTCCGTCACGAAGAATACTAGATGCCTTTGAAGCAACTTTAGCAGAAGTAGTTTTACTATTTTTAGCCATTATTATTCACCTCCTTTCCGCTCCGCCATCAGTATATAGCGGAAAAAGGAGAACACAGAAAGGAGAGCATATGAAACAATCACTTAAAAACATCTATGAATTTTTAATAGTAACACTCACCATCACTTTTCCAATTTAGGGATTTATTTGGTGGGCACTAACTGAATAGAAAGGAGAAAGGAATTACTATGCAAAGTACCACACACCACACTATGCATTTCCAAGTCAAATTTAGAGAAATAGAAGAATTGGAAGAAAAAATCAATGAATTAAACAAAGCATTAGAAAAGGCTAATTCGATTATTGATGAATTAGCCGCAAAATATAAGGAAATAAATATTGAAGTTAAAGTTTAAAAAACAAGTGATGTGTTTAAAACATCATACAAATTTTAACAAAAAACAGTTCTTTGACAATGAAATAAGAGGTGCTTAGGTATTAAATTATTGAAGATTTAGTTTTTCTTTTAAGGCATCCTGGAGTACTTGTGAAAAGTTAATGCCATGCTTATTTGCTTCATTATTTAGCCATTCCGGGATAGAAAGTGTTTTCTTAACAGGACGTGACTTAGTGTGCTTTGCATAAACAATGGAGTCAAAATCAACGAGCATAACAGTTTCACTTGGATATTCTTTGGCAATATCTTCAAATGAACTAGGTTGTTTGAAATCTTGAGTATAAATATCTTCAGAGGTATCAAGGTAAGTGCCTAAAGCATCTTTAGCGAAGGAATAAGCCTCTTCTAAAGTAGAACCTTGAGTAAAACAACCTGGTAAATCGGGAAATTCAACCCAATAGCTAGAATTTTCATGATGGAAAACAGCAGGATAAGAAACGTTTAACATGGTGTATACCTCCTAAAGTTAAATGAAATAGGGACAGGGCTATTTTTTAAGCCCTGCTTGCTTGAGAATTGCTTGCTCAAGCCCTTTCCCTAAATCTTTACTGTGATAAGGAACGGTTATTGTTTTCTTAGAAACAGGATTTTGAAATTTGCGGTGAGAACCATTCCCACATTTAATTTCTATAAATCCATTCTTTAGAAGAAGTTTAACCATTTCCTTAGACGTCATTGGCATATGGTTACTTCCTTACCACGTCTATATTATATTACGTATTATTACGTATTGCAATAGGAAAATAAATTATTTATTTCTAAAAAGGTATTGACTTAGCACAATACAAAAGTATTGAAGTTAAGGGAAAGGAGGAAAATGTCCGCAAAAAAGATGAGATTTAAACCTAATGAATCGGGCTATAAGTCTAAACGTTTAGAAATTAGATTAGACGAAAAAAGCCTAGAAAAATTAGAATATTTAGCAAATCAAAAAGGCTTAACCAAAGCCGGATTGATAAGACATTGGATCGAAAAAGCTAAATAAAAAGGGTAGTCGCTAAGTTTTGACGGACGTATCGACCACCCAAACATCACACCGCAAGGGTGCATAGAGATTATACACTATGCTCCTTGTGTTTTCAAAGAACGAAAAAAGAAAGGAGCTTTTTATATGGAGCTAACAAAAGAACAATTTGAAGAACTTAAAAAACAAATCAAAGCAGAACTCATACAAGAGATGGGGAAATCGGAGAAAGAGCAGATAAACCCCGTTAGGAAGGCACTGAAAGCCGTTCAATATGAATATGAGAAGAAAGTACAAGAATTAGCCGGAAGCTATCAGTGGACGAATATACAGCGTGTAGCGTGTTTGATGAATGGCTAAGAGAAAAAGGCTATATCTTCAAGCATTCATGTGAGCCCACTCAAAAGAGTATGGATTTAAAGCTATTTGAAGTAGTGGAAAGAACAATTCAAAGAAGCGGGCATGCTCCAAAAGTCACTCGAACCACAAGGGTTACAGGAAAAGGTCAGTCGAGAATTAAGAAAGATCGTAGGTGCAAGGGTAAATGATACTGAAATCAAAAAAATAAGTAGACACTTTTACGACCAAGCATATAATCGGAAAATGAATCCATTTGATATTACAGATGCAATCAAACATAGTTTAAAAATTGGTGATGTTAAAGTTAATAAAAATGGCAAATCATCATTTCAAATTATTAGTAAAAATGCTACAGTATATTTAAATCCAGATAATGGTACAATAACTACCGTTCATAAGACACATACGAAACTTGTAGAAAAATTAATGAAGAGGAAAGATTATGAAAGTAAAACTTGAACAATCTGAAAAACAGTTACTCTATGATATTGGGATTTCAATTGAAAATAGGGAATATGAGGATGATGAACTTTTACAAATTGCTGATGAAGTCTATTTGGAAGAATCGTGTAATGTCGAAAAGAATGAAAAACCGGCAAATTCCCGACTCATAGGATATAATTTTGGTGCTAACAAGTACCACAGGATTGTAGAAACAGCAAAACTCACAAGTGGTGTAATGGTGGCTATAAGTTCACTATTTTTAATATTTATAGAGTTTTATCCAAAGCTTTTTGTATGCCCCTATACTTCTGATACCAGACTACTTGAGATAACGGGTCATAATATAAGGATATACCTTCTTGGTATAACTTTTGTGGGCATCCATTCTATTGCGACAACCTACTTTCAGTCTATAAGAAGACCTAAAATATCATCTTTATTGTATATACTGAGGTATGGAGGTATCCTGATACCCCTCTTGTATATGGTACCAAAAATAATGGGCATAAATGGAGTATACCTTTCAAACGCCCTGAGTGATACAATGTCTGGTGCTGTAGCATTGATATTCTTGTATATAGATATACATAGTTTAAGCAAAAGGCAAAGACTCTTTGAAGACCTTTAATCAAATATACAATAATACATTATAGGAGAATAAATTATGACTAAAGAAGAACGTGCTAAAAAATGGTTTTTTAATATACCTAACAGTCAAGATATCTGTATGGACACAAAAATTGATATATGTAATAAGGTGGCAAAGAAATCAATTATTCTATTTTTCTTATTATTAGTAGTGGAGTGTATTTTATTATTTATCCTAACTAAGGGTGAAATTTTCACCCTTGAAGCAAATTTTATTAATAGTGTTTCCAAAAGCATTTATACGACAAATCGCTATAGACTATTAGGACTTATTGGAGGACTTATATTTTTACCTCTTATAGGACTCCCTTTGATTATAACCTTAATATACAAGAATAAATCTATAAAATCAGAGGTGGCTAATCTTATAAAGGTAATGGAAAATACGGGTATAGACGACCAATTTTCCAGAGACCCTAATAAGGAAAATAAGGAAGATATTCTTCATTTTGAAAATATAAATTTCAAGTTGGCTATTATTCAAGTTCTAATGTATGACTTGAAGTTATTAAGGCCTTCATTTGATATATATGATTTTGCCAAACAGTACACAAGAGGAGATATTGACACGGATACTTGTACTATAATTGAACCGGCAATCAATTTTTTCAAAGAGCTGACCATCCCAAAGAGCTTAGCATCACATATAGAAACAATCTATATGTGATGGTGGAAATGACATCTATATGAATATTATTCCGGCTTGGGATGGAGAAGATGATTATTTTGATTTGAATGAAGTAAGCTTATCGGAACTAGAGCAATTTCCTAATCTTAAGAAAGCTACTATTATGACTGGTAAATACGATAAAATTAAAGAAATTTTTGATATACTTAATATAGATGTGGAATTACTTTAATATAGCTAAAGAATTTTATTCATCTGTAAGAGGAAGTAAAGGAAAATAACCTATACTTCCTTTTTTATATCATGTCTACTTTATTAGTATAGATCCACTAATCTCAGAGTAGAAAAAATATCCTAAAAGTGCTATAATCTTTTGTAGGAAAAGTAGGGCGAAAGGAATCGGGCATGAAAGATATATTTATGGATACCGCAAAAGTTATGGCAAAAGGACAGGTTACTATTCCGAAAAGGATAAGGGAACTTTTAAATTTAGAAAATGGGGATTATGTTACTTTTGTAGTTAATAAAGATAGAGTTGAAATTCAAAATTCCAATGTTTTTATTGAAGAAAAGATTAAGAAATAAAGGTGGTGAAATAAGCAGATGACGATAGATGAAATTAAGAAGTTAATCCAAACCGGAGAAAAGATAGATGTCGAATTTAAAGAATCTAAGAATGCTTTAACTAAAGATGTCTTTGATACGGTATGCTCTTTCAATAATAGAAATGGCGGACATATTTTACTTGGTGTAAATGATAAAAGAGAGATCGTTGGTGTTAGTGAAGATAAAGTCGATAAAGTGATTAAGGAATTTACTACGGCAATCAACAATCCACAAAAGATGTATCCACCACTTTATTTACTGCCGGAAACTTTTGAAATTGAGGGAAAACAAGTTATTTATATAAGAGTTCCTGAAGGTTATCAGGTGTGCAGACATAACGGAAGAATTTGGGACAGGTCTTATGAAGGGGACATCAATATCACAGATCATTCTGAACTTGTCTATAAGTTATATGCAAGAAAACAAGGAAGCTATTTTGTAAATAAAGTATATCCGAATCTTGATATTGATTTTCTTGATGCTTCTGTCATTGATAAAGCCAAGAAAATGGCTGTCGCAAGAAATAAAAATCATGTTTGGGAAAATATGAGTAATGAGGAGCTTCTTAGAAGTGCCAATTTGATACTGACAAATCCGGAAACAAAGCGTGAAGGAATCACATTAGCTGCTATTTTGCTATTTGGAAAAGTTAACTCTATTATGTCCGTTCTTCCGCAGCACAAAACGGATGCGATATTCAGGGTTGAAAATAAGGATAGATATGATGATAGAGATGTTGTTATAACAAATCTGATTGACAGCTATGACAGGCTGATAGAATTTGGACAAAAGCACTTGAATGATTTATTTGTCTTGGACGGAATTGTCAATGTCAATGCAAGAGACAGGATACTCAGAGAAATAGTTTCCAATACACTGGCTCATAGAGATTATTCAAGTGGCTTCCCTGCAAAGATGATTATTGACGATGAGAGGATTACAGTTGAAAACAGCAACTTGGCTCATGGGATGGGAGCTTTAGATTTACAGAAGTTTGAGCCATTTCCCAAGAATCCTGCTATCTCTAAAGTTTTCAGAGAAATAGGTCTTGCGGATGAACTTGGTTCAGGAATGCGAAATACCTACAAGTACACACAGCTTTATTCAGGACAAAACCCGCTATTTGAGGAGGGAGATATATTCAGAACGATTATTCCTCTAAAGAAGATAGCGACACAAAAGGTTGGTGGAGGGAATGTCCCTCACAGTGTCTCTCACGATGTCCCTCACAGTGTCCCTCACGACAGAAATGAGCTTATCGAATTTATAAAAATGCAAGTAAGATTAAATAATAAAATTACAAGACAGGCTATTGCAGAAAGTGCCGGGGTAAGTGTAAAAACAATACAAAGGGCTTTGAAAGAAATAGATAATCTGAAGTATGTAGGTAGTGGTAATAGTGGTCATTGGGAGCTAAATGAGTAAAAGTAAGTTGCAATACACAGAATCAAAAGGTGATTAGAGTAAAATCTAACCACCTTTTTTGTTTGCAAGATATTTAACTCTTTCCCTTATTCATGATAAGTCCACCCATCCTATGGAATAATTATATATAAATCATTTTGTAGGAGGGATTATATTGAAATATGGATACGTCAGAGTATCGACAAGGGAACAAAATGTAGACAGACAGCTTACTGCCATGAAAAAAGAAAACTTGGAGATGGAACAAATCTATGTAGACAAAGCCAGCGGAAAGGATTTTAATCGCAAAAAATATCAACTGCTCATAAAAAAGCTAAAAGAGGGCGACGAGCTATACATCAAGTCCATAGACAGGCTCGGAAGAAACTACGACGAAATCTTAGAGGAGTGGAACAAAATCACAAAAGAGAAAAAAGCAGACATCATCGTCTTAGATTTTCCCTTACTCGACACAAGAGAGAGGATAGAAAACCTAACAGGCAAATTCTTAGCAGACATCGTTTTGCAAGTTTTGTCTTATGTCGCACAAATAGAAAGAGAAAATACCCACCAAAGACAGATGGAGGGCATAAAGGAAGCCAAGAAAAAGGGAGTAAAGTTTGGCAGACCAAAACAAAAACTTCCCGATAATTTTTACAAAATCGTAACATTATGGCAAAACGACAAAATCAGCCTTAGAGAAGGGGCAAAACGTCTAAAAATAAGCCATTCAACATTTTCAAGAAAATTAAAGGAATATAGTATTACAAAAACCGATAACTTAAACGAATAAAATTTCACAAAACCGGAACGAAAAGTGTCAATGTTCAGTGAAAATGTCCCAAAAAATTTGTAATATAAGCGGGGAATCTTGATTAGAGATTTCTCGCTATTTTAAAGCTTACTATCATCGTGTAAATTGCTTGTGTTGATGTGCTCTTTGTTGCTGACGAATAAATGAATCTCTTTTCCAAGGATGACTCATTGGCGGTATATGTACCTGTTTCGGCTTTTTTTCTTTTGTGTCATCAGTGTCAAAATTTGCAGAGACTTTCTTGTTCTTTTCTAATTCAAATAGAGCATACACACAATCATCTACCGTTACGTATAGGGTATTGTTTAGGGTTTTAATGACTAAGGCTTTTGTCTTAGGCTTAAAGGCGATTAATTGATTATTTTGATTATAGGCTTGGTAATATTTGTTTTTATAGCTTATACAGGAGCCATTATCGAATTTTCTTTCGCATATAACTGATAATGTTAGATTGATTGTCTCTTCGCCGGGACTACTTTCTATTACCGAAGGGTATTTCGTATAATCTTGAGCAAAACGCCTATTAAAATTAGGTACGAAGGTTTCAATAAGATATTGGTCGGCTTTTTCTATGGTTGTTATATTCTCCATTTTTAACTCACTAACTAAGCGGTCTTGAAAGGTTCTATTCGCTCTTTCTATTTGCCCCTTGTATTGGCTAACACCGGAAGTTTCAATGGTAACGCCAAGAGTGTTACAGGCATAACCGAATTGCGTTAAGACATCATTTTCAGCCGATTTATTCGTGCGTCTTTCATACTCAAAAACAGTTCGTCTATCGGTAAGAAATTGATAGGGTATGCCATAGTTAGAAAGGATTTGGTGAAAACAGTGATAATAGCCGTGAAGTGTTTCTTGCTTGTCAAAATAAGCACCTACAATCACGCCTGTGGCATTATCAATCGCTAAATGTAGCGTTGCCTTATTTTCACCAAACCAATTATGAATAGAGCCATCCATTTGTATTTCTTCCCCAAAATTCTTACATCGAGCTTTTCTTGGATGAGCTGGTTGTAAACTTAATTCATGATTGACAGCCACATTTAGTTCCGTATCCGTGAGAGTCGGTTTCGTTTGTTTTAAAGACATGATACTTCTTTTCTTTTTTGAACAGCGGTGTTCATTAGGGGAGAAGATACCTACTTCATTTAAAATTCTTCTAACCGAAGAAAGACTGACATGGATATCATGTTTTTCACTTAAGAATTGGGTAAAATGAGAAAAATTAAAGCCCGCATCTTGATAAATCGATTGATAAAGATGTATGATGTGAGAGCTTAATTCTTGTGTGAGGCAATGAGCAGATGGTCGGTTTCTGTTTCCGTGAACGAAACCGGCTTTTCCTTTATTCCGATAGACAATAATTAAACGATTGATTGTACGAATAGAAACACCAAGTTTTAAAGCCGCTCGTTTCTTATTGCCGTGATGGTCAATTAAATCTTTGATTGTTAAATATTTTTCTTGTTCTTTCATAGATAATCGTATCCTCTTCATTTGTTCCTCCAATGACTGGAAAATAATAAAATGGAGAAAGAGATGTAAAACAATGCCTCACTATCTTTAATCAATAATCGGGACATTATCACTGAACATCTATTAAGACATTATCACTGAACATTCATAAAAATTTC
>NZ_JAGXEX010000006.1:0-4526 GCF_019798045.1 Bulleidia sp. zg-1013 | reverse complement strand
TTGTTCTTTCATAGATAATCGTATCCTCTTCATTTGTTCCTCCAATGACTGGAAAATAATAAAATGGAGAAAGAGATGTAAAACAATGCCTCACTATCTTTAATCAATAATCGGGACATTTTCACTGAACATCTATTAAGACATTATCACTGAACATTCATAGTATAGTCCAAACAAAGAAAGAATCGCTATTTTTAAAGAAGTGGCGCAACAGTTCCACTCTGTTTTTGTGCAAATAAGTGATGAACAACTAAAACTAACCGTAAATTTGGTGTTTCTTTTAGAAGAAGATAAAGATGGGTCTCACCGTGAGTTTGAAAATGAATATATCCTAATCGATGGGATATCGAAAGAAGAATTATCTATTCTATTTGAAGCGGCGAATGAAAAGATAGAAACAGATGCGATGATTACAATAATCAAAACAGTGCATAACCAAAACTGGCTTTTATCCGATTTATTCCTTGAAACAAAAGAGGAAAAAGAGTTGATGGAAAAAGTGTTAGAATTAGAGAATATCTTATTACAAAGTAATCAATTGGATTTGAATTCTTTTGAAGAAGGTCAAAAAGGAGATATTAAAAATGCGTTGATGATGGCTTATATGACACTGATGCAAGGAAAATTTGAAAAAGAACCAATACAAAAACAATTAGATGAATTAAAGCGATTATTAAGGAGAAAGCGATGAAAAAAATATGTGTTGTAGGAGGAGCGAATATTGATATTTGTGGATCTAGTTTGGAGCCGCTTCGTCAATACGACTCTAATCCTGGAGAAATCAATTTAAGTTTTGGCGGGGTTGGTCGTAATATCGCCCAAATTTGTGCTTTATTAGGGGAAGAAGTGCAATTCGTTACTTGTTTTTCTTCGGATCCTTACGCCAAAATGTTACAAGAAGATTGCCGAAGGTTAGGAATGGATATTTCTAAAAGCGCAATCACAAAGGATTATCCAAGCTCTATTTACTTGGCTATCTTAGATCAAAATCGAGATATGAAAATTGCGATGAGTGATATGCGCAT
Organism: Bulleidia sp. zg-1013; assembly: GCF_019798045.1. NCBI lineage: Bacteria > Bacillati > Bacillota > Erysipelotrichia > Erysipelotrichales > Erysipelotrichaceae > Bulleidia > Bulleidia sp. zg-1013. Next base: position 3,501 of record NZ_JAGXEX010000006.1, on the reverse strand, counting down.
TTTAAGAGCGATGGATACAGCTGTTCTTGATAAAGCGCTAGAGGATTTAGATGAAGGGGATGCTTTAATTCTGGATGCTAATTTAGATTTAAATAGTATTGAATATTTAACAAAACATACGAAATCTTTTTTGGTGGCTGATCCTGTATCCGTTCAAAAATCAAAGCGCTTAGTACCTATTCTACCGTACTTAAATGTATTTAAGCCAAATCAATACGAAGCCGAGGCGTTAACCGGTATCTTTGTGAAAGATAAAGAGACGGCTAGACAATGCCTTACTTGGTTTTTAAATCAAGGAATGCAAGAAATTATTGTGTCATTAGCCGATCAAGGTGTTATACTTGGAAGTTCAGAAGGTATGTTCTGGTATCGTCATCGTCCGATTCATCTTTCTAATGCAACGGGAGGCGGTGATTCCTTGTTAGGAGCGTATGTTTCTGAAAGAATTCGAGGTGTAAGTCCTTGCGAGGCTATTCGATTTGGTCTTAGTGCAACGGTTGTTAGTATTGAACAAGACGCTGTGCGACGTCGTAGTTTAGAAAGGGCAAAAGTGCGCGAGTGTATGGAAAGCATGAATATACAGGAGGAAAAGTTATGAAAGTAAGAACAAGTCAGGAAGTTGCGAAGGCTATTGCTGAAGGGAAGCCGGTCATTGCGTTAGAATCGACTATTATTTCCCATGGTATGCCTTATCCACAAAATGTAAAAACAGCTTTAGAGGTTGAAAAGATTATTCGTGAAAATAGTTGTATTCCTGCAACGGTTGGTATTATCGAAGGTGAACCGGTTGTTGGTATGTCGGCGGAAGAAATTGAAGAATTTGGTAAGCGTGGTTTATCCATTCCTAAAGTGTCTCGTCGTGATATCCCAACGATTGTTGCCAATAAGGATTGGGGTGCTTCAACAGTTGCAACAACGATGATTTTTGCGGCCATGGCAGGCGTTGAGTTTTTCGTAACTGGTGGTATTGGGGGCGTTCATCGTGGTGCTGAGTTAACGTTTGATGTCAGCGCTGATTTAGAGGAGTTAGGTAATACAAATGTAACGGTTATCTGCGCGGGGGCAAAAGCAATTTTGGATTTACCTAAGACCTTAGAAGTGTTAGAAACAAAGGGCGTTCCGGTGTTTGGTTATCAAACGGAGGAATTACCGGCTTTCTACACAAGAACCTCGGGTCTAAAAGTAGACCATGCTTTAAAAGATGCCAGTGAAGCCGCATCGATTATCCACGCTAAGAGAGAATTGGGCTTAAAAGGGGGTGTATTGATTACAAATCCTATTCCTGAAGAATACAGTATGGATTCAAAGGCAATCAATAAAGTCATTGACCAGGCCATTGCTGAAATGGATGAAAAGGGTGTTCATGGTAAAGAAGCAACGCCCTTCTTGTTAGCCAAGGTAGCTGAATTAACTGATGGTGAATCCTTGAATTCCAATATTCAATTGGTGTTCAATAACGCAAAAGTAGGCTGTGCAATTGCCAAGGAGTACTATAAATAATGCATGATACCGAACTTTCTGAAGTATTAACAAAAGGAAAATTAATTTCCGGTTTACAAATGTTAGGAATTACGGGAAGCCAAATATTAGAAGTACATACCAAAATGTCTGCTTTTAATTATGTGATTGGTGGCGCGAAAACTATCGTGGATGGTCTTTTTGAGTTATGTCAAAATGGAGGAACGATTTTAATGCCAACACAAGTAGCGGACAATAGCGAGCCTAGTGATTGGAAAAATCCGCCAATTTCACCAGAACTTTGGAAAACAGTGCGCCAGGAAATTCCTGTCTTTGATTCGGAAAGTTCGGATACGCACTACATGGGTTCTGTTGTTTTGAATTTTCAGCATCGAAAAGGCGTGGTGAGTTCCGGCCATCCAAGTGATTCCTATGCGGCTTGGGGCAGATATGCGAAACTGTTGGTTAATGGTCAATCCATGCATTTTCCATTGAGTGAAGAAAGTCCAGCCGCTCGTCTTTATGAATTAAAAGGCTATGTGTTATTGATGGGAGTAGATTTTTCCAGCTGTACGGCGTTGCATTTAGCGGAATATCGTGCTGATTGTCGTCCAGTTGAAATTCAAGGGGCTATGATTGAAACGAAAGATGAACATAAATGGAAAGAATATTTAAATCTCCAATTAGATAGTGATGATTTTGTGAGGGTCGAACAAATCCTGCGAAAAAAAGAGCTACTACGAGAAACCACGATTTGTGGATGCCCGGTAATGCTTTTTTCAGCTGTAGCCGCCATCGATGAAGCGACACGTTATTTAGAAAATGCAAGTGTGTTTGACTTATACCGTTAGAACCAATGGTGTTTTTGAACGGCTTTCTCATATAAGGAAGCAATCAAGGACACCTTTTTTTCATCTTCTTCTGTAAAGCGATTTTCAATGGGTGCATCAATATCAATCATGCCAATACATTCGTTGTCCTTCATAATAGGAACACAGAGTTCGCTTCGTGAATCCGAGTCACAAGCGATGTGATCTTGAACTGCTAACACATTTGGAACGTTCAATAGTCTTTTTTCACGATAGCATTTCCCACAAACGCCTTTTTCAAAAGGGATATGAGTGCAAGCCATCTTACCTTGAAATGGACCCAAAACCAATTCACCATTTTTAACGAAATAAAAACCAGCCCAATTAATATTAGGAAGTAATTGGTTGATATACGCTGTCAAGTTGCTCGTTGCAGCTAAGAAGTCTACCTCTTCTAAAAGAGATTGTGTTTGTTGCAAGATAATCATATTTATAGTGTACTTCAAGAATGCACGTTTCGACAATTTGCATGGTTTGGAGTAAAATAAAAAACGGAAAAAAGGAGATTAGATGAATCCAAAAGTAAAAGATACAGTCTATGTCCAATCTTTTAAACACGATGGTTCTTTACATAGAACTTGGTGTAAGGCTTTTGTTTTAGAGGCGGATGAAGAGAAAATAGTGGCAGTCACGGATCGAGCTTGGGTGATTGAATCAGATGGTCGCAAATGGATAACCAGAGAACCGGCGGTCTGTTTCTTTTATAAAAAGAAATGGTTTAATGTGATATCCATGATTCGCCATAGTGGTATTTATTACTATTGCAACTTAGCTTCCCCGAGTTTATATGATGGAGAGGCAATTAAGAATGTAGATTATGATTTAGATGTGAAATTATTTCCCGATCGAAGCTATGTGATATTAGATGAAGATGAATATCGAGAACATGGTGAGGAATATGTGTACTCTGATGATTTGAAGGAAGTTGTCGAGAAATCAATGACATCTTTAATTGGCATGATGGAACGGGAAGAAGAACCTTTTCAAAAAGAATGCATCAATAAGTACTATCAATTGTATTTGAATTTAAAAAAGGAATTCTGATGATGATGTGACCCCAAAGTTAGACTTTTAAATTTAGATATGTCAAACTCCAAATTTTTCAAAAAAAGTATGAATAATAGGCTTGCCATAGGAGGGATGAGATGATATTATAACTGGGCACTAGAGAGCA